>JBFFND010000027.1:0-12578 GCA_041563375.1 Gammaproteobacteria bacterium
GCGTCGGCGTCGAGCTGCATCTCACCGCCGAGCAGCTGCGGCGGGAGATGGCCGAGGACGACGTTGGCGTCCGTGACCGTCGGCTCCTGCCCGCCACGCCCGTACGCCGCGGGGCCGGGATCGGCACCGGCGGACTGCGGCCCCACATTGAGCAGGCCGCCCGCATCCACCGTGGCAATTGAGCCACCACCGGCGCCAATGGTGTGCATATCGACCATCGGCACCGCCACCGGGTAACCGGCAATGCAGGCCTCCGAGGTCAGGCGAATCTCACCATCGATCAGCGCCACATCGGTGGAGGTGCCACCCATATCAAAGCTCAGCAGGCGGCTGTGCCCGGCCAGTTGCGCCACCTTCTGTGCACCCTTGAGACCACCTGCCGGGCCCGACAACAGCAGGTGCACGCCATGCTCGGCCGCCTGTGCCGCAGCAATACTACCCGCCGAGCTTTGCAGTATCGACAGGCTGGCAAGCCCCTGCGATGCTCCGCCGGCGGCATTCAGCGCATTTTCCAGCCGTGTCAGATAACCCTGCATTAATGGCCCCACATAGGCATTCAGCGCGGTGGCCATGCCCCGCTCATACTCCCGGTATTCTGCCAGCACCTGTGACGACACACAGACAAAACCCTGCCACTGCGCATCACTTTGCAGTGCCTGTTTCAATGCCTGCTCCTGTCGTGGATCGAGAAAGGAAAACAGCAGGTTAATCGCCACCGCATCCGCCTTTAGCTCGCGCACCTGCTGGCACAGCTGCTCGATATCCGCATCACTTAATGCCTGCAGCAACTCGCCCTGTGCACTGAGGCGGGTGTTCACTTCCAGGCAATGGCTGCGCGGAATCAATGGCGCACGGGGGCGTGGCATCAGGTTATAGAGTTCGCTGCGTGCCTGGCGGCCGATGCTCAACACATCGGCAAAGCCCTGATTGGTGACATACACGGTGTTGACCCCCTTGCCTTCCAGCACCGCATTGGTGGCCACGGTGGAGCCATGCACCAGGTGCAGGCCGCGCACATCCAGCTGCAATTCTTCAATGCCCTGCAATATGGCCTGCTCCGGTGCCCCGGGTGTCGACAGCACCTTGTGAATACGCAGGCGCTGACCGTCATAATAAACAAAGTCGGTAAAGGTGCCGCCGGTATCCACACCGAGCCAGTGGCTTGCCATCAGTTATTCACCTGTATCGGCTGTTCACTGGCGAATGGTTTAACGCACATTGGGTTCTCGATATCTGTTTGCATGTATTATTTTCAATAAAGCTACATCGTTTGTTATGTGCATTTGCAGCATGCACTTGTTTTCTGCGCATCATACCGAAGCCATCCCATGATGAGAAAGTTTTAATCCGCCGCAGTGTAACGGCGCTTGTATGCTGGGCATTTCCTGATAGTATTTTGCCCCATGTCCAGCACCCTGATTGATGCCCAGCACCTGCACCGTTATTACGCCGATACCCACGCGGTGAATGATGTCTGCATTGAGTTACATCAGGGCGATATTCTCGGCCTGCTCGGCCCCAATGGCGCCGGTAAAACCAGCTGCATGCAGATGCTCTGCGGCAGCCTGGCACCCAGCAGCGGACAGATCACCATCAAGCAGTTCGATCTGCTCGAACAACCGGCACAGGCCAAACGTCATATCGGTTACCTGCCGGACAAGCCACCGCTGTACCCCGAGCTCACGGTTGATGAATATCTCGACTATGCGGCACGTCTGCGCAAGGTCAGCAAGGCATCCATTGCCGCACAGCGCAATAAAAGCAAACAACAGTGCGGGTTAAGCCAGCATGGTAAACGCCTGATCGGTCATTTATCCAAGGGCTATCAGCAACGCCTCGGTATCGCCCAGGCGATTATCCACCAGCCGGATATTATTATTCTTGATGAACCCACCGTGGGCCTGGACCCGATCCAGATTCGTGAGATACGCGAACTGATCGGTGAACTGGGCGCACTGCACGGCATTATTTTATCCACCCACATCCTGCCGGAAGTACAGGCGGTGTGTAACCGGGTGCAGATGATTCACCAGGGGCGCAGCCTGTTTAATAAAAGCATGCAGCAGCTCCGGCAGAGTAACCGGGTATTTTTGCAGCTTGAGCAATCGGTCGAGATTGCAGCGTTGCAGAAAATTCCCGGTGTCGATTCGGCGCAGGCGCTCAACCAGCAACAGTACCTGCTGGAAGGCGCGCAACTGCGAACATCGCTGGCCGAGATCAGTCGTTACTGTGTTGAACAGAACTGGGGGCTGCTGCAAATCCAGTTACAGGAAAATGACCTGGAACAGATTTTTATCGGCCTGAGCAGCGGTGACGCAGCGATTGTCGACGGGGATGCCGCATGATTCGCGCGATTGCACAACGTGAACTGCGCAGCCTGTTTTTCTCGCCACTGGCCTGGGTCATTCTGGCGGTGGTGCAGGTTTTACTGGCGTGGAAATTTCTCAGCCTGATCGAACTGTTTTACCAGCTGCAGCCGGAGCTGATAAAAATCAACAATGCACCGGGCGTGACCGACCTGGTTGTCGCGCCGCTGTTTGATTTTTCAAAAATCCTGCTGCTGATGATTGCACCGCTGATTACCATGCGCCTGATCAGTGAAGAAAAACAGAACGGCACATTGCCGTTGCTGTTTTCCTCGCCTCTGTCGATGACGCAGATTGTGCTGGGTAAATACCTGGGCGCGATGCTGTTTTTCAGCCTGCTGATTATACTGACCAGCTTGATGCCGTTATCGCTGCTGCTGGGTACAGATCTGGACCTGGGTAAATTTGCTGCGGCCCTGCTCGGGCAGTTTCTGACCATCTCGGCCTTTATCGCGCTGGGACTGTATCTATCCTGCCTCAGTCAGCAACCGATCACCGCGGCGGTGACCACCTATGGTCTGTTGATTATGCTGTGGATTATTAATATTGCTGGCAACACCGAAGCCGGGCAGACCAATTTTTTCAATTATATATCGATGAACCAGCACAGCCTGCAAATGCTGCGCGGCATTGTGCACACATCGGACATCGCCTATTTTGTTCTGTTCAGCCTGCTGTTTATTGTGCTGAGCATCCGCCAACTTGATTCACAACGGTTACAGCACTGATGCAGGTTTCACGCAACAGTCGGCTTAATCTTCGCATACAGCACCTGATTTTTATCCTGCTGTTTACCAGCTGCATCGGGGTTGCCGGCTGGCTCAGCATTAAATACGACATCCGTAGTGACTGGACCAAAGGCGCACGGCACTCACTCAGTGAACAGAGCCTGCAATTACTCGACCAGTTACCCGATGCGATTGAACTGCGGCATTACCAGAGTAACGACCCGCAACTCAATCATGCTGTAGATGAAATTCTCAGTCGCTACCAGCAGCACAAGGAAAACTTTCATTATCAGCTGATCAATGCGGATATTCATATCGAGCAGGCACGCAAGGACGGTATAGCGCGTTACGGCCAGAGCGTTATCGAATACCAGGATCGCCGTGAACGCATTGAACAACTGAATGAACAGAACCTGAGTAATGCACTGTTACGCCTGCAACGGGATACAAAACCGCAGTTACTGTTTGTCACTAATCACGCTGAACGCAACCCGGCAGACAGCTCGGACAGAGGTTATAGCCAGCTGGCACAACAACTGACCCAGCAGGGTTTTGCGATTCAACCCATTAACCTGCTACAGGACGAACTGGCGGCGTTTGATTTACACAACAATCCGCTGTTGATACTGGGCACACTGCAGCAGCCCCTGCTCGAAACCGAACAGCAGAAACTGCTGAATTACATTCAACGTGGCGGCAATTTACTCTGGTTGCAGGATCCGCAACTGGATCAATCACAGACACCATTAGCTGATGCATTACAGCTGGAATTTATCGATGGCGTTGTGGTGGACAACAACCGGGAAATTCATCGCATGTTACAGCTGGAACATGCGGCAATTATTCCGATACTGGAATACCGGGTACACCCGATCACCGAAAAGATGCAGTATTACACCCTGTTTACCCTGGCCAGCGCATTGCGCAGTACCGCCGAGCCTGCAAACGGGCATACCGATAAGACGTCGACTGAAAACCCCTGGCTTGCTACAGAGCTTCTGATCACCTCGAATAACAGCTGGTCCGAACAGGGGGATTACACCCAGCAGGCCAGCTTCGATGTGCTCACTGATATTCGCGGCCCGTTGAGCATTGGCATTGCACAGCAGCGACAACTAAACCTCGATGACCGTTCGATAGCACAACGCGCGGTGATTATTGGTGACAGTGATTTTCTCAGCAACCAGCAGCTTGGCCACGGCGCCAACCTGGATTTCATTTTAAAGAGCCTGAACTGGCTGACGCAAAATGAACAGCTACTGCATATCAGCCCGAAGAATGCGCCGGACCTGCAACTCGAACTGTCTGCCCGCAGCGCATCGGTGCTGGGCATCTTCTTTCTAATCGGATTACCGTTGCTGCTGTTAACGATCGGCAGCCTGATCTGGTACCGTCGACACAAGGCTTAATCAGGGGATGGGAATCAACTCGCGCAGCCTTGTTAATCTTTTTTTGCTGTTTCTACTGCTTGCGGTGTATCTGATTTTTTCTGCAGAAGATAAAGCACCACCCGTCGAACGCCTCACTCAACTGCAACTCAATGAGATAAACCTGATACACATCCCGCGTGACAGTAACAACGACATTGTGATTGAAAAAATCAGCGATGCCACAGGCAATGAAAGCTGGCAGATGCAACAGCCCTATTCGATAAAAGCACATCAGTTTCGCATCAATACGCTGTTGAAACTGAGCCAGCTACCGGTCGAGCAATCCTGGCCTGCTGATGAGCTGAACCTGGTGGATTATGGCCTGCAACCACCCCGCGCACGTATCCGGTTTAATCAGCAGCAAATCGCCTTTGGTAAAACCAGCCCGTTAAATAATAAACGTTACCTGCTGCATAATAGTAAAATCAGCCTGCACGCCGACGAGACCTACCCTCTGGTCAGTGCACAAGCCGCCAGCCTGGTCGATCTGCATCTACTAAACAATACCGGGATAGTTTCATTGAGCAGCCCACAACTTCAACTCTACCAGAATGACGCGGGGAACTGGCAGAGTAATAAAAAGCTGACTGCGGACCAGATTCAAACGGTTCTGCAACACTGGAAAAATGCCCAGGCATTTGCAGTGCATGCCTATATGCCACGCAAGCAACTGGGCAAAATAACCATACAGTTTGCGCAACAGGCCATCGAATTCGAAATCACCGATGATGAACCCTGGCTGATACTGGCACGACCCGAACTGGGCATTGAATACCATCTGGATGCAGCCTTAAAAAATCACCTGTTGGGGCTATCCGATGCCTGAGTTACCGGAAGTTGAAACCTCGCGCCGCGGTATCGAGCCACACATTCTCAATAAAAAAGTCACTGACATTATTATTCGACAGAAGCAGCTGCGCTGGCCGATTCCTGCCCGACTGAAAAGCCAGCTCTGCGGCCAGATTATTCGCCAGGTTGATCGTCGGGGAAAATATATTTTACTTCGCACCGATGTGGGCACCGCTATTCTGCATCTCGGCATGTCCGGCAGCCTGCGCATTCTACCAACGGGCACTCCGGCAGAAAAACATGATCATGTTGATATTGTGTTCGCTAAAACCCTGTTGCGATTAAGGGATCCCCGGCGCTTTGGTGCGTTGTTATGGACCAGCGGTGACCCATTGCAGCACAAGCTGTTAACTAAACTCGGCCCTGAACCACTGAGCGACGCGTTTAATACAGACTACCTGTATCAACTGAGTCGCAGCCGCAAGGTGGCGATTAAAACCCTGATCATGAATAGCCATGTGGTGGTTGGTGTGGGAAACATTTACGCCAGTGAATCGTTATTTGCAGCCGGTATCAGCCCGTTACGACGTGCCGACCGTATTTCATTAGCACGCTACCAGCATCTGGTGAATGCTATCAAGGACATACTGCAAAGAGCCATTGAGCAGGGTGGCACCACGCTACGCGACTTTACCCAGCAGGATGGCAAACCGGGTTATTTTCAACAGACGCTTAATGTATACGGTCGTGGAAAATTGCCCTGTCCAGACTGCACCGCAGCCATTAAACAGATCACCCAGGCACAACGTTCAACCTTTTATTGTCCACACTGCCAGAAATAGAAGGCCATACCATCATGATTACAACTTGTAATTAGCGCGTTTTGTTTTAGGATTATGCTCAAATCGATTAAATGGGCACAAGATGAAAAAAACAAAACGTAAAAAAAAGCTCGATACCGGGCAGCTAATTGGTGCCATTGTCTTTATTTTTCTGTTTATCGCACTGGTTCTGCTGGGCGTGTTTTACGAATCCAGTGTAGACTTCACCAGTACATTTTTTGAAGACGTTTCCGACGCAATCAAATGGAAACGTTAAGCATTGGCAAATGCAAACTTTATATACTGCAGGCAGATATTACCCGACGCCCTGTCGATGCCATTGTGAATGCCGCCAATAACAGCTTGCTGGGCGGTGGCGGTGTAGATGGCGCCATTCACCGCGCGGCGGGGCCGGAGTTACTGCAGGCCTGTCGCAAGCTCAATGGCTGCCCCACGGGAGAAGCCAGAATCACTCCCGGCTTCCAGCTGCCTGCCCGATATATTATTCATACCGTCGGCCCGATCTGGCATGGCGGTGAACAGGGCGAAGCTGAATTACTCGCCAGCTGTTACCGTAATAGCCTTGCGCTTGCGGAGCAGCATCAACTCACAAGCCTTGCCTTTCCAGCCATCAGTTGCGGTGTGTATGGCTACCCGCCCGCCCAGGCCAGCCAGATTGCCCTAAACGAAATCCAGAAGTTTATGCCCCGCAGTGAATGCATTGAGCGAATTGAGCTGATTGCATTCAGTGATGACATGTTGCAGGTATTCCAAAACGCATTGCATAGCTGAACGCTAAAGTCGTTAGTCGTTAGTCGTTAGTCGTTAGTCGTTTGTCGTTTGTCCTTAGTCCTTAGTCCTTAGTCATTGGTCTTTGCTTTGACTAACGACTTTAGACTAACGACTAACGACTGCGTCTCGCGCAATACCGCACATCCTGTACATAACCGCTGCCGGCGTCCTGCCTCTCGCGGAATACTGTACATCCTGTACATAAAAAAAGCCGTAAACATTTGTTTACGGCTTTTTCAGTACAGGTGGTTTAATCGTTAAACCAATGCGCTGTACTTATAGCTTGTCGCCTTCTGACGCCAGGTAATCGGCAACACCATCCGGCGATGCAGTCATGCCCTTGTCGCCCTGGTTCCAGCCAGCTGGACACACTTCACCGTGCTCTTCAGTAAACTGCAGCGCATCGATCATACGTAACATCTCGTCTATATTACGACCCAGTGGCAGATCATTCACCACCTGGTGACGTACGATGCCGTCCTTGTCGATCAGGAAAGAACCACGGAATGCTACTGCGCCATCCGGCGTTTCAACATCATAGGCCTTGCAGATGGCGTGGGTCATATCCGCTACCAGCGTGTATTTAACCGGGCCAATACCACCTTCATTAATCGGGGTATTACGCCATGCATTGTGTGCGAAGTGTGAGTCGATAGACACACCGATCACTTCTACACCACGCTTGGTGAATTCTTCCAGACGGTGATCGAATGCGATCAGCTCTGATGGACAAACAAAGGTAAAGTCCAGTGGATAGAAGAACACAACCGCATATTTGCCTTCAGTTGCCTGTTTAAAATTGAAATTTTCAACGATTTCGCCACTGCCCAATACGGCAGCCGCATCAAAGTCTGGCGCTTCACGACCAACGAGTACACCCATTACAGGCTCCTTATACTAATTATTAAACCAAAGGGAAAAGCAGCAAGCTGCTTTAATAAAAATTCATTAAAATGAAGAACACGATAACATAAAGCCAAACCACAGGAATTCAACCCCTGTGGCACAATATACTCTTAAAGAAAATCTATTACAGTCATTGAATTAATCAATTACATGCAACTAAGTCAACCGGATTTTAACTGTGACGCCGCTCTGCTAGCACAGAAGCTGCTCGGCAAGGTCATTCGCCATCGCTACCAGGGCCACTGGCTGGCTGCGCGGATTATTGAAACCGAAGCCTATTATCAGCATGACAAAGCCAGCCATGCTTCACTGGGTTACACCGATAAACGCCGCGCACTGTTTATGCCCGCGGGCACCATTTACATGTATTACGCCCGGGGTAAGGATTCGCTCAATATCAGCGCACAGGGTGAGGGCAATGCGGTGCTGATTAAATCCGCCGTCTATTACCACGATTCACGCTGCGATGCGGATGCACTGCAGATTATGCAACAACTCAACCCTGCCAGCAGCGGTCAATTACGCCCGGTTGAAAAACTCTGCAGCGGACAGACTCTGTTATGCAGGGCACTGGGCATTCAACTAAGTGACTGGGATCAGCAGCAGTTTCGTCCGAGCGATTTTTATATCGATGACGTTGGCTATCGACCTGCATCGATTATTCAAACCACTCGCCTGGGCATTCCCGCGGGACGGGACGAGGACTTGCTGCTGCGCTTTATTGATGAGGCGGAGGCCAGCTACTGCACCAGAAACCCGCTGCGCCAGCGCCAGCCGAATTATCAGCGTATTATTTCTGCTTCGGACGAAACGCCTTGATCACCGCTTCATTGGTCTGCAGGTAGGGGCCTTCAATCAGATCAATGCAGTAGGGAATCGCCGGGAACACCGCATCCAGGCACTCACGGATCGATTTGGGTTTGCCCGGCAGGTTCACAATCAGGCACTGACCGCGAATGCCCGCAGTTTGCCGAGACAGAATAGCCGTTGGCACGTACTGCAGGCTCACCTGACGCATAAGCTCACCAAAACCCGGCATCATTTTATCGCACACCGCCTCGGTCGCTTCCGGCACCAGATCACGTGGTGCAGGGCCGGTACCGCCGGTGGTGACTGTGAGACAGCAACCTTCAATATCCGCCAGCCCGATCAGCGCATCTTCTACCACCGGCTGGTCATCGGGCACAATGCGGCACACCGGCTCCCAGTCACATTGCAGGTATTCTTTCAGGGTATCGATAATGGCCCGCCCCGACAGATCTTCATACACACCGGCGCTGGCTCGATCAGAAGCGGTCAGCACACCGATTTTTATTTTTGACATAAGTTATTCACTCTCAACTGATTTTGTATCATTATAACAACAGCGCCCCTGAATTTCGCGGCCTGGATGTTACAGACAATATGGACTTAACAAATGAGTAAACCCACAGAAACAGAGCTGAAAACCGCCCTGATTGCAGCAGAAACCATGAAAGAGCATGACAAGGATCCATTTTTTCTGGCCAAGTCACTGCTTAACCACGACTACCGGCTCAGGTATTTTGAAGACCTGCTAAAGGCGGCTGACCTGTATATGAATCACGGCCAGGCCGAATATGATCGATTACAGCTGTTACACCAGATCGAAAAAATCAAGCATGAAGAACAGCGCATCAGCAAACAGGACGAGCATAATTTCGGCCTGGAATAAAACCACCGCCATAACCCAGCCGTTTTTTATAATTCACTCCATGCAAGCCAATATCGGCCTGAACCAGGCCAGCTGTTCATATGCCAGGACAACTGCCAGAACAGCCATCCCCATTAACGTCTTGACTATACACCTGAGCAGCGCCACAACCACGACTGATAACCATGGCGAATAACATCATTATTATCGGCGCTGGCCTCAGTGGCCTGTATCTCGCCCGGCAGCTGGAACAAACGCTGCCAGCTGACAACCGACTGATTATTCTGGAAGCCCGCGAGCGCACAGGTGGACGTATTCTTTCACCCCAATGGGGCGAGTCGACTGAAGGCCGGGTTGACCTTGGCCCTGCCTGGCTCTGGCCACAGTTCCAGCCACGACTGAGCAGACTGATGGATGATTTGAACTGCCGCAGCTTCAAGCAGTTCACCGGGGGAGATATGCTGTATGAAACAGTGGACGGCACACTTCAGCAATATGGCGGCCCGTCTTCCCACGATCAGTCCTATCGAGTCGTGGCCGGCACAATTGAACTGATTAATGCACTACAACAACAGCTACAACGCAGCGAAATTCATCTGCACACTGTAGTGAACAGCATTGACCTGCACAGCGGCAAAATTACTGCGAGCTGCACAGCTGACAGTACAGGAAAAACTGTCAGCTACGACGCCGATAAAATTATTCTTGCACTGCCCCTGCGCCTGCTGGCGCAGAATATACAACTCACACCACCGCTTGATGCGGCGTTATTAGCGCAGTGGAATAACACTGCAACCTGGATGGCGAGCCATTGCAAGATCGTGTTTATTTATGCGCAGGCGTTCTGGCGTGAACAGCAACGCTCGGGTGAAGTGTTCAGCCATTACGGACCAATGACTGAAATTTATGACGCCTCGCCCGACAATGAAAGCTTCTATGCGCTCAGTGCATTCATCGGGCTCAATGCGCAACAGCGCAAACAGATCGGCAAGAAGGCATTAATCGCTGCCTGCCAGGCGCAACTGCAACGACTGTTCGGTGATGCCGCGACACAGCCGCTGCAAATTTTAACTGAAGACTGGAGCGAAAACCCTTACACCGCAAGCGAGCTCGATTTAAACACCCCGGCGCAGCATCCGCATTACAGTGAAAGCGCACCCCGCGTGCTGGCGGATGGGAAACTTTATCTGGCCGGCACAGAAACCGCGATTGAACATGGCGGCTACCTGGAAGGCGCACTGGAAAGTGCGGACTACATTGTGGATTTATTACATCCGCAAAACGCAGGTTAAACCTGCTTACTCAACCACCACAGAGCGACCCACACCACGCACATCGGAAGCAGCACTCATTTTTCCAGTCTGCTTGTCCCACACCACCAGTTGCATATTACCCCAGGGATTATCCGCCTGTTGCAATTCATGCCCCGCTTCCACCAGCTGATCGATCATTGCCTGATCAAACGCATCGGCTTCATAAAAAACCCGGTCGGGTAAATACTGGTGATGCAGACGCGGTGTATTCACAATGCTCTGCGCATCTTCACCGGCATAAAACTGTAAACTGCCCAGCAACACCATGGTGATAATGCGGCTGCCACCGGGGGAACCGATCACGGCAATGCGCTGCGGGGTTTCCAGAAAGGTTGGCGACATACTGGAGAGCATGCGTTTACCCGGCGCAATCGCATTGGCTTCCGCACCCACCAGGCCATAGGCATTGGGTACACCCGGCTTGGCGGAGAAATCATCCATTTCATCGTTCAATAACACCCCGGTGCCAGCGGCAACAAAGCCGGAACCGAATGGGTAATTGATCGACAGGGTCGCCGCCACGCGATTGCCCTGGTGGTCGATCACTGAAAAGTGCGTGGTATCGCGGCTGTTATTGTCATGCACCACGCCAGGCAATAACTCACTGGGCATGGCTTTATCCGGGTGAATACTGGCAGCCAGGCCCGCCGCATACTGTTTGCTGGTTAAGCGTTTAAGTGGGACCTGTACAAAATCAGTGTCACCCAGAAATTGCGCACGGTCACGGTAGGCGCGGCGCATGCTTTCAATTAAGTAATGCACCGAATCTGCATCCGCCAGGTTTTTAAACGGCAGGGTTTCCAGTTGATTGAGTATCTGCAGCATGGCGACACCCCCGGACGATGGCGGTGCCACGCTGGTGATTTTCATCGTATGATACTGTCCACTCAGTGGCTTGCGCTGCAACACCCGGTACTGATCAAAATCTTTCTGCTGCCAGATACCGCCATGCTGTTGCACTGCGCGTAATAATTTTTCTGCCACTGCGCCCTGATAGAAACCGGCCGCACCCTTGTCTGCAATTTCACTCAATGTGTTTGCCAGCTCCGACTGTTTAATCATCACGCCTGCATCCGGCACCTCGTTATTGCGCAGGAAAATTTTCGCCGCATCCGCCGATGCGCGTAATGCCTGCAGGCGGAAGCCCGCCATGCGCCGGTAATGTTCATCCACCGCAAAGCCATTACGTGCATATTCAATTGCAGGCTGCAAACTCTGCTTTAAACTTAAGTTGCCATATTCTGTTGATAACTGCTCCAGTGCCGCCACCACACCGGGGATACCTGCCGCCAGCGGACCGTCCATTGAGGCACCGGGAATCACCTTACCGTCAGCATCCAGGTACATGTCACGATGCGCGTTTAACGGCGCGGTTTCCCGACCGTCGAGCATGGTCTGAAAGCCGTCGGCTTCTCGATGCAGTAACCAGAAACCACCACCGCCGATACCGGAAGAGTAAGGTTCCACCACCGCCAGTGCAGCACTGATCGCTACTGCCGCATCAAACGCATTACCACCCTGGGCGAGAATTTTTTCACCCGCCTCGGTGGCCAGTGGATGCGCGGTGGCAATTGCCGCCGGCTGGCGCTGATCCGCGCTGTGTTTATCTACACTGGCCCAGCTGCAACTGATAACAAACAATAAACTGATAACTGGAATGAGATTTTTTTTCATAAGCTGATTTACTCAACTGGACTGGAGGATAAGTAATGAAATGCTTCAGTCGTTAGTCGTTGGTATTTATTAGGACGAACGACAAAA
>JBFFND010000028.1:0-12566 GCA_041563375.1 Gammaproteobacteria bacterium
GCCAGCACCAGCAGCTGTTTGGCATCAAACTGACGCGCTTCACGCAGTATTTAACGAAATACTTCATAGCAAACAGTTTCCGCACTTTTTACATAACCACGACCTTCACAGGTAGGACAGGTTTTACACAGCACATGTTCCAGGCTTTCGCGTGTGCGTTTGCGGGTCATTTCCACCAGCCCCAGTGAAGACACCTGGCATACCTGGGTGCGGGCATGATCTTTTTCCAGTGCTTTTTCCAGCGCACGCAACACCTGGGCTCGGTGATCTTCCTCCACCATGTCAATAAAATCGATAATAATAATTCCACCGAGATTTCGCAGCCGTAACTGACGCGCAATCGCCTGCGCGGCTTCCAGATTGGTTTTGAAAATTGTTTCTTCCAGATTACGATGGCCGACAAATGCACCGGTGTTCACATCGATAGTGGTCATTGCCTCGGTCTGGTCGATAATCAGATAGCCGCCGGACTTGAGTACGGTTTTACGATCCAGCGCGCGGTGAATTTCGTCTTCCACCCCGTACAGGTCAAAGATGGGGCGCTCACCGGGGTAATGCTCGATTTTATGCCGTGCCTCCAGCGAGAGTTTTTCCGCAAAGCGCAGCATTTTGCTACAGGTTTCGCGGGAGTCTACGCGAATTTTTTCAATGTCATCATCGATCATATCCCGCAACACACGCACCGGTAACGACAGGTCTTCATGAATCACATGTCCCGCTTCCACCGTGCTGGCCTGCTCACTGATCGAGCGCCATAATTTATTCAGGAACAGCACATCCTGCACCATCGATTCCGGGGTGGCGGTTTCTGCCGCAGTGCGAATAATATAACCGGCATCGCCCAGCTGTTCCTTGTGCATCAGCAACATATCACGCAGGCGTTCACGTTCTGCCTCGTCCTCAATGCGGGCGGACACCCCCACATTATCCGACTTGGGCATAAACACCAGGTAACGCGATGGAATGGTAATATTGGCAGTCAGACGTGCACCCTTGGTACCCATCGGGTCCTTGATCACCTGCACCAGCACATCCTGTCCCTCGGACAGTAAACTGGCAATGGGCGGTTTGTTCAGCGCATCATAGGGAGCGATATCCGACACATGCAGAAAGCCGGCGCGCTCCATGCCCACTTCGACAAAGGCGGCTTCCATGCCGGGCAATACACGACACACCCGCCCCTTGTATATATTGCCCACCAGGCCTTTATTGCGACTGCGTTCAATGTACATTTCCTGCAGTATGCCGTTTTCCAGAATCGCCACCCGGGTTTCCTGCGGGGTGACGTTGATTAAAATCTCTTTATTCATAACGCTATCTGTTTTCCTTACAGACCTGTCGGCACGCGAACAGGCTGATTATCCGGATATACCTGTGTAAACACCATATTGCCTGAGCAATGTGGCGGTTTCATATAATGGCAGCCCCATAATACCGGAATAACTGCCACTGATCGCCACAATAAACTGTGCCGCCAGCCCCTGTATCCCATAAGCCCCCGCCTTGTCTTGCGGCTCACCAGTTTGCCAGTAGGCCTCGATCTGCGCTGTGCTTAATTCACAGAAACACACTTCACTTATGCTCAACAGGCAACTCTGTTTGCTCTCACCGCACACTGCCACCGCGGTCATCACCCGATGGCGACGTCCGGAGAGCTTGCTCAGCATCTCAACTGCGTGCTGGCGATCAGCAGGCTTACCCAGCACCTCGTTATCAATCACTACAATGGTGTCCGAGCCCAGTGCCGGGCGCAATGGTTGCAGGGCAAATCCCGCCGCAGCCTTTTGCTGGGCCAGGCGCTGTACATACTGTTCGGGTTCTTCATCGGGGAAGCGGGACTCGTCCAGATCCACTGGTAACACTTCACAGGATACCTGTATCTGTTGCAACAGTTCGCGACGGCGTGGCGATGCGGATGCGAGGGTTATTTGCGGAGTGTCCGGTTTACCTGGTGATAACAGGAGATCAGGATGATTAAGCTGGGTATCAGACATAGCGACCGGCTGCTTAAGCGCGATGGTAAGGGTGGTTACGCAATACTGTCCAGGCACGGTAAAGCTGTTCTGCCAGAATAACCCGAACCAGTGGATGGGGAAAGGTTAACGGGGACAGCGACCATTTCTCATGCGCCAGGGCACGGCATTCAGCCGACAGACCTTCCGGGCCACCCACCAGCAGGCAGATATCCTGTCCACTGTGCATCCAGTCATCCATGCGTTGCGCCAGCTGTTCGGTGCTGTGAGCACGGCCTTCAACATCCAGCACCACAATGTGTGCCGAACGGGGAATGGCGGCGATCAGGCGCTGACCTTCATCTTCAACAATGCGTTTGATGTCGGCATTTTTACCCCGCTTGCCGGGGGCTATTTCTTTCAGTTCCAGCCGGGCTTCAGCCGGCATGCGATGCGCGTATTCCTGGTAGCCCTGTTCTATCCAGGCGGGCATTTTCTGCCCCACGGCGAGTAAGAGAATACGCATACAGCACCAGGTTTATTGCGCTGCCACCTCGGCAGGGTCATTGAAGGTCCAGAGTTTTTCCAGATCATAAAACTGACGGATGTGTGGCTGCATAATATGCACCACGATATCACCCAGATCCACCAGCACCCATTCGCCCTGATCTTCGCCTTCTACACCCAGCGGTTTATAACCCTGTTTTTTGGCTTCAGCGGCGACACTCGAAGCAATCGACTTAACATGGCGGCTGGAGGTGCCGCTGGCAATGATCAGGCGGTCGGTGACACTGGTCTTGCCTTTTACATCCAGTTCAATAATATCTTCGCCTTTCATGTCTTCAATGGCGTTAACTATCAGCTCTCGGAGCTGCTCAATGGATTTGTTCTGCGCTGCGGTTTGTTTATCTTGCATAGGCTTGTTCAAGTTTTTCTCTTACGACTTCTGGAAGCAGGAAACGGATACTCTGTTGCTGCGATAGTTGCTGACGAATCAGGCTGGCGGAAATATCCAGCTGTGTCACAGATTGTAACAGGATTTGACCCTGTGTACCCTGCTGTAAACAGCCGGCATCGTCGGATATTCGCCGCGCCATGTCCGCCTCACGGGCAAACGCCGGCAGGGTTGAACCGGGACGGGTAGTAACGATCAGGTGACACAGCTCGAACAGACGCTGCCACTGATGCCATTGCGGCAGGCCATGAAACGCATCCATCCCCATAATCAGGCACAGTGCATCTTCGGCGAATTCGGCTTTGAGGCTGCTCAGGGTGTCCACCATATAGGATGGTCCGGGCCGCTGCAGCTCGCGCCGATCCAGTACAAAACCGGGTGTATCGGCAATTGCCAGCGCCACCAGCTCGGCGCGCTGCTGCTCGCTGAGCAGCGGTGCCTCACGGTGAGGCGGCAGGCGATTGGGTATAAAACGCAGCTGCTGCAACCGGGCCTGCTGCATCACTTCCAGCGCCGGACGTAAATGGCCGTAATGCACCGGATCAAAGGTGCCACCGAGAATGCCGATCAGCTGCTGCATGATCCTGCGCAGCGCCTAGCTGCGAATCTGCCCATCGCCCAGCACGATGTATTTCAGCGTGGTCAGGCCTTCCAGTCCCACCGGGCCACGGGCATGCAGCTTATCGGTGCTGATACCGATTTCTGCCCCAAGGCCATATTCAAAGCCATCGGCAAAGCGGGTTGAGGCATTCACCATCACCGAGCTGGAATCCACCTCGCGCAGGAAACGCCGTGCCAGGCTGTAGTTTTCGGTAATAATGGCATCGGTATGGTGTGAGCCATGCCGGTTGATGTGCTGCATCGCCTGGTCGATATCCTCCACCACGCGAATTGACAGAATCGCTGCCAGATACTCGGTATCCCAGTCGGCGTCGCTGGCCGCCTCGCAGCTGATCAACTGGCGGGTTTTCGCGCAGCCACGTAGCTCCACACCTTTTTCAGCAAAGCGTTGCGCCAGCGCCGGCAGGCAGTCCGCAGCCACCGCTTCATGCACCAGCAGGGTTTCCATGGCATTGCACACCCCGTAGCGATGGGTTTTGGCATTAAAAGCAATTTCCTCTGCCTTGTGCAAGTCCGCCTCGGCATCAATATACACATGGCAAATGCCATCCAGGTGCTTGATCACCGGCACACTGGCTTCACGGCTGATACGCTCGATCAGGCTTTTACCGCCACGGGGAATAATCACGTCGACATACTCATCGGCGGTAATCAGCTCACCCACCGCGGCGCGATCAGTGGTTTCTACCACCTGCACCGCATCTGCCGGCAGACCGGCTTTCTGTAAGCCCAGCTGAATACACTGCGCGATTGCCTGATTGGAATATATGGCCTCGGAGCCACCGCGCAGAATGGTGGCATTGCCGGATTTCAGGCATAGTCCGGCGGCATCGGCAGTCACATTGGGGCGCGATTCATAGATGATGCCGATCACTCCCAGCGGTACGCGCATCTTACCCACCTGAATGCCCGAAGGACGATAGGCCATATCACTGATTTCGCCCACTGGATCCTGCAGGGTCGCAATCTGGCGCAACCCTTCAGACATAGCGGCAATGCGCGCATCATTCAGTTCCAGCCGATCCAGCATGGCCGCATCGAGGCCCTTGTCCTTACCGGCCTGTAAATCCTTGCGGTTTTCTGTTTTAAGCTGTTCTGCCGCGGCATCGATGGCATTCGCCATTTCCAGCAGTGCGTGGTCTTTGCTGGCCGAATCGGCACGGGAGATATCACGGGCAGCGGCACGCGCCTGCTGCCCAAGCTTTTGCATGTATTCTTTCATTACGGACACAAACGGCTGAGTAATTAAACAGGCGGCTATTTTGCCATAGACCGTGGCAAAACGCAGAATTGATCATCCATATGGAAAATATTCAGTTAACAGGAGCCGGGGTAGTGCCACAGCAGACATAGATGGGCGCACTGCAACCCGGACAAAGCCCGGGTCGGTCAGGGTCAGTTCAGGTGCTAGCGCTCAATCGATTGCAGCGCGTTGGACAGTGCATGGTCAAACACCGAGTGCTGCATAATCAGGCCAGATAGACCTTTTTCTATTTCCTCGGCAAAGGTTTCCGCATCCTTCTCGATCACCACATTGCCCAGATGATCGACAAACACCAGAGCCGCTTCCTGCATCATAATCACCGCCAGTTTGAGGCGACGCACCGGCTTGTCTTCGCCGTTATAGACGATAAACCAGGCGCCAGGTGATACACCCGAGGGTAGCCTGGAGACTTTCTGCCGCGCAATCTGCTCCGGCGTCAGCTCACTTTCCGTCTCCTGTTCAGGCGCCTGTTGCGCCTCTGCCTGATCAATTTCCAGTTCAGCATCACCCGTAGCTGCTTTCACCACTGGCTCAGGAGTGGTTTCCGGCGACGTTTCAGCCGGACTTTTTTGCTCAGTCGTTTCAGCTGGCGATTCAACGGATGTTGCATCGGCTGTTTCAGCCGAGGCTTCCGCTGCTTCATCCGGCAGATCGGTCGTTGCCATCAACTCATCATAGGTGGCCTGTAAATCTGCCAGTGCCTGGTCCAGCACCGCCTGTTTTTTCTTGCAGCCTTTGAGTTTACTGCGCGCAGCTTCAATAATATCCTGATGTGTCAGACCCAGTTCTTCCAGCGCCTGCAGGGAGCTAATCGGCTGCACACTCTCGATGATTTTCTGCAGAATCATCAGCAGCTCGACCCACTCATCATTGGCCTTGCCCTGCTTGAGATAATGATTGAACATCATACTCGGCCAGATTTTCAGTACCAGGGTGCGCACACCCAGCGGCAGCTCCTTACCCAGCGTGACCTTGCGAATTTCCTGCAACACCACATTTTTGGCATGGGCCATTTTCACCGTTTTCTGCGAGGCCATTTCCGCCACGCGTGCCTTGCGATAAATCTCTTCGGTCAGCGCCTTGAGTTCTTCCAGCGCCACACTGAAAGCAACCACATCTTCATTGTAATCGGTGAGCAGCTTGCGCACGATTTTTTCAATATCGATGTACACCGGGTCTGTGTGTTCACTGACACCAACACCGGCCTCGGCAATTTTATCCAGCAACTGACGCGCCGGGTGCTGATCGTCAACAAAAAATTCGGAATCAAGCATGGCCGCTTTAATCACCGGGATCTGCAAGCTCAGCAACAGCGTTTTTATTTCATCGGTAATGCTGTCTTCTTCAATAATACCGTCGAAAATCAGCTTGATAAAATCAATGGTTTTTTCTGAAACCTGGTGCACCGATTTGGTAACGGCACCTCCTTCCGCCTCACCAATGCTGGTCAGCACCGCCTTCTTGATCTGCTCTGCATCAAACGCCAGTGGCGTCTGGCGCAGATCCTCATGCGCCGGCACCTGAAGATGGGTCAGTGCAGTCATCACCTGGCGTTGTGAATAGAAGTTGTCATCGCCCTCGATAGAGACATCGGCATAGGAACCGCCCATAAAGTTCTCTATGCTCTGCCGCACCTTGCCTACCGGCACGCCGGCAGAATAGGCCTGGCCAGCGGGGCCAGTCGCCGCACCACTCGAAGCCGCCTGATGCGGGGCCTGATAACCGGGCATACCGCTACCAAAAGGCCGACGAGGTGCAGCGGAACCGGAACCACCCATTGCAGAGCCGCCCGCCGGGCCAGGTGAACCGGCATGGGGAGAAGACTGCGCACCACCGCCGGGCATTCCACCCGCCGGTGCATAGTTTGGCCTGCCACCAGAATAGTTCTGGTGGGCCTGATGCCCCATGGGAGCACCAGCCTCACCTTGCGGAGGCATCTCGTTTTGTGGCTGGTGTGACTGGGTTTCCGCTGAGGAGTAATGCGGCACGTAGGCGGAGTAATCAATTTCCGGCAGAATGCCGTGGTTAATCAGCAGATTATTCAGTGCCGAATAGAGCGTGGACAGCTGTTTTAACACGGCTTCGTTAAAGAAGCGGTAAACCACCAGGCGACTGCTGTCTGTCATATCAGTTTGTGACAGGGCAGTGTGCATGGCATCACACAGGCGCTTTGGCTCCAGCGCCTCGGCATGAAAGATATGGTCGTTATACTGAGCCAGTTCCTTGAGTCGTTTTTTCAGATCACTGATGGCTTCTGCATTATCACTGGCGGCCTTGCTACTGATACTGGTGATGGTGACCATTTCATCCATCTCACGTTCTTCAACGAGCCCCAGCGACAGTTCTTTTTTCTGTTCTTTTTTGGCAGGCAGTTTATCCAGTTCAGCGATAGGTTGCAGATAATGCCCCAGCTCATCGACGTAAGCCTGCTGAATTTTTCCCTTGTCAACCCGTATCGCGCTCATGCTTTCAAACAGACGATTCTGCTCGGCAATGTTTGGGGCCTGGTCGGCTGCGTGAAACAGGTGATCATCCGCCTGCTTGAACACATCTTCGAGGCGGGATGAGAAAAACACTTCCAGTTCTCTCAATAACTCTTCGATCAGCTCGATATAATAACGGGGTTGCTGCGAAGCATGTTCGCCCACCTGCTCGACAGATTTGTCAGTTTCAGTATCACTCACCTGAAGCTTTCCTTAATTTACTTACTCTGATTATTTTCATTTGCCCAGTGACAGACTCCAGCCCTGAATGGTATCCCATGGACTTACAAATCGTCATTAAAGTCCAGTTCGATAAACGCCAGACCAATACCGGTATCAGTTTGCCGCACTACCACTGCATCACGACTGGGCAATTGCTGCGACTGTGGATCGCTTTCATCCAGGGGGGTCAGTGCAACCACCTCACCGATCACCGGCTGATGCACTCTGGCCAGATCGATAAACAGGCCGCCTTCACTCATATCGCGGGTCATTGCCTTATACACATCACCCGCCGGCGTTGCCAGCTCAAGCTCCATCTGCAATGCTCGCCGCTCAAATCTTCGCTTTTCCTTACTCAATCGACTGTCACCCTTTGAATTAACTGACAATTTGATTAATTGCCAACTGACCTTGTTTTTGTGATCTTAATTGTACGTGTTATAGCAGATACTAGACCGATTCTACACACTTGAACAGTAATCACGATCAATTAAGCGCCGTTTAGCGGCTCTCCGGGGCCCGTCCGGATTAAATCGATGGCAAACAGCGCATATAACGGACAAGCAGCGGACAACCTGAGCAAACACCCCGGCTAGACGCTAGTTCAGTACAATCTGCAGAATTTCCCTGTGCTCTGCCGCCTTCAGTCTCGGTCCAAACTGGCTGACCACCCGTGATGCTGCCAGACTGGCAATATTACCCGCTTCATAGAAAGAATGGCCATGGGTAATGCCGTACAGGAAAGCACCGGCAAACATGTCACCGGCACCGTTGCTGTCAATGGCGGTGGTTTTATGCGGCGGAATATCAATCAGGTGTTTGCCGTCAAACACCAGCGCACCATTTGCGCCCTGGGTAATCGCAAAGGTATCTGCCACCTGCTTGAGCGAATCGATGGCATCATCCAGTTGCTCCACGCCGGCCCAGCTCAATGCTTCCGCCTCGTTACAGAACAGCAGGTCGACCCGATCACCGATCATCTCCGCCAGGCCGTCTTTGAAAAAGCTCACCATGGCCGGGTCAGAAAATGTCAGCGCGGTTTTCACACCATTGGCTTCAGCAATTTTGCGTGCCTCGATAGCAGCATGACGGCCGGTCTCGGAACTCACCAGATAACCTTCCATATACAGGTACTCGGAGTCCATAATCGCTTGTGGATGAATTTCTTCCACCGAAAAACTGGCGGTAATACCCAGATAGGTATTCATGGTACGTTCCGCATCCGGGGTCACCATCACCAGGCACTTACCGGTAATACCGTCCTTACGCCCGTCACCCACATTGCTGTCGACCCCTGCCGCCTGCAGATCATTGACATAAAAATCACCCAGCTCATCGTCAGCTACCTTGCAGGAATAAAACACCTTACCGCCGAAATAACTGGTGGCAATAATCGTATTGGCAGCAGAACCACCGGAGGCTTTTTTACCTTCGAAGGCATCAAGATGGGCAATCAGTTCATGCTGTCGCTCCTCATCCACCAGGGTCATCACCCCTTTATCAATGTTGTTCTGCTGGAAGAAACTGTCTTCCACTTCAAACTCCATATCGACCAGTGCATTACCCACCGCATAAACGTGATATTTTTTCATAATTAAACTCTTGATTTTTTACTAGATGAATTCTTGTGTTGTTTTTTATTATTCGGCAAACGCGGCTTGAGCAAAATCTATTGTGCAATCTGCGTGCTCAGCATCAATAACTCGTCCCAGGCACGTCCGTCTTCAACGCCCTTCACCACACGGTCGATTCTGGCGCATCGTTTCAGGAACAGTTTCCAGCGATTCGCTTTGTGGCGAGACAGTGCACGACGCAATAAAGGTTTACGGCTATCCCAGATTCGTAACTGACTCATCGCCGCATCGGCAGAGACACGAGCTTCGCTGATCTGCACCAGCTGACGGATTTCCCGACTCAGCGCCCAGAGCAGCAGAATAGGCTCCACCCCTTCGCTTTTCAGACCACCGATTATTTTTGCGCTGCGTACCACATCACCCTGCAGCGCACTGTCAACCAGATCATATATATTGTAGCGCGAACTGTCTGCCACCGCCGCTGCCACCTGCTGAAAATCCAGCCTGGACGCACCGTGCAACAGAAACAGCTTGTCCACTTCCTGTGCTGCCGCCAGCATATTGCCTTCCACCCGGTCTGCCAGCAATTTAATTGCATCGCGATCCGCATGAATGCCCTTGCTCTGCAGACGCTGTTCAATCCAGCCGGGTAGCTGATCCAGGTTAACCGGCCAGCACTGGATCACCACCCCCTGCTGGTCCAGCGTCTTGAACCATTTGGTGTTTTTTGCACTGCCATCCAGCTTGCCACTGCTGATAATCAGCACCGCATCATCCGCCGGACGTTGTGCATATTCCTGCAACACCTGTGAACCTGCCTTGCCCGGTTTGCCGCTGGGCAAACGCAATTCCAGAATGCGTTTTTCCGCAAACAACGACATACTGTTACCTGCGTCCAGCAACAGATTCCAGTCAAACTGTGCATCCACATCCATCACTTCACGCTCGGTGTAATCCCGCTGTCGTGCAACAGCACGAATTCGGTCGGCGGATTCCATCACCTGCAACGGCTCATCACCGCTGATAAAATAAATTGACGCCAGCTCGTTTTTTAAGTGACTTTGCAGTTGGTCGGGACGGACTTTCATCGTGTTCAGGCTTTACTCTGTAATCGCAATAGAATTAAACGCACCAGATCCTGACGCATTTCCTCATACAGCTGTGACTCGCCACGGGCATTGCCCAGCACATCTTCCGGGTCGAACAGAAAATCCCGTTCAATTTGCAAATCCTGTTTCTCTATGCGAAATACATCACCGGTTACAGGCTGTGGGCCATTCAGGCTAAAGCTGATGGAGTAGCTGAGGGTATATTCACGCGCACGACCACGTGAGTCCACCGAAACCACGCGTTTGCTGCGGGTTTCATTAAACAGTTTGAGTTGCGCCGCATCACTGCTCGGCACATCCAGCAATTGAACATCACTGGCACGCAGCGCAATACTTAAACTACGCACCAGATCCCCATTCACCGAGGCGGCATCAATATAGGTTTGCTGCATTGCTGCAGGCAGTTGATAGGCACCGCGCAACTGGAAGCCACAACCATTCAGCAGTGACAGCGTCAGCAGTGATAGTGCCAGCCATTGAATCAGCGAGAGCGGGGTTTGTTTTTTCACACCTGAAACGTTCATTATTGCCCTTTAGTCACGCAGCCTCAGCTGGCCACGATATTCACCAGGCGACCCGGCACCACAATGATTTTGCGCACGGTTTTGCCATCGGTGTGCACTTTGACATGGGCATCCTGTTGCGCCAGCGTTTCAATCGTCTGCTGATCCGCATCCGCCGCCACTTTTATTTTACTGCGCAGCTTACCATTAACCTGCACGATCAGTTCGATACTGTCCTGCACCAGTGCACTTTCATCTGCCTCCGGCCAGCGCTCATCAATTACTGCGCGCTGATGCCCCAGTGCCTGCCACATGGCGTGACAGAAATGCGGCACAATCGGTGACAGCATCAGTACCATTGCCTCCACGGCTTCCTGCATCAACGCTCGGCCGTTGGCGGAATCATCGTTAAATTTCAGCAGTTCGTTGGTCAGCTCCATCACCGCTGCAATCGCGGTATTAAAGGTGTATCGGCGACCGATATCATCACTGACCTTCTGAATGGTCTGGTGAAGTTTCAGGCGCAAGGCTTTCTGCGCGTCGTTTAATTGCGCTTTATCCAGTGTCGAGACTTCACCCTGCTGCACATGTGCATGAATCAGTCGATACAGGCGCTTGAGGAATCGCGAGGCACCGTCAACACCGGAGTCTGACCACTCCAGTGACTGTTCCGGTGGCGCGGCGAACATGGTAAACAGACGCACCGTGTCGGCACCGTACTGTTCAATCAGCCCCTGGGGGTCCACCGTATTGCCCTTCGACTTGGACATCTTGGTACCATCTTTCAGCACCATGCCCTGGGTGAGCAGGTGGCTGAAAGGCTCGTCACTGACATTGATCAGCCCCACATCACGCATCAGTTTATGGAAGAAGCGGGCGTACAGCAGATGCAGCACCGCATGTTCAATCCCACCCACATACTGATCCACCGGCAGCCAGTAGTTGGCGCGCTCATCCAGCATCGTCTGTGCATCGGGACAGGTGTAACGGGCGTAATACCAGGAGGACTCAAAGAAGGTGTAAAAGGTATCGGTTTCCCGCTCTGCCGCGCCACCGCAACTGGGGCAGGTGGTTTGATAAAACTCGGGCATTTTTTTAATCGGCGAGCCCACATCGTCACCGAAGGCAGCATCTTCCGGCAACACCACCGGCAGCTGGTCTTCCGGTACTGCCACCGCGCCACAACTGTCACAGTTGATAATCGGAATCGGTGTGCCCCAGTAACGCTGGCGTGATACACCCCAGTCCCTGAGGCGGAAGTTCACCTGTTTCTCACCCTTGCCCGCCGCCGACAGGTATTCGGCGATGGCATCCACCGCCTCGGCCGAGGTTTTACCATCGAACTCGCCGGAATTAATCAGCACGCCCTTTTCGGTAAAGGCCTCTTTCTGCAAATCACAGGGCTCACCGTTGGCCGGTTCGATCACCTGTTTCAGTGGCAGGCCGTATTTCTGTGCAAACTCATAGTCGCGCTGATCGTGGGCCGGCACCGACATCACCGCACCGGAGCCGTAATCGGCAAGCACAAAGTTGGCCGCATACACCGGCACATCCTCACCGCTGATCGGGTGTCTGGCGGTGATGCCCAGGTCAAAGCCTTTCTTTTCCATGGTCGCCAGATCCGCCTCGGCCACCTTGGTGTGTTTACACTCATCGACAAACGCCTGCAGCTCGGCATTGCCCTGCGCCAGTTTCAGACTGAGCGGGTGCTCACCCGCCACTGCCACATAGGTAACACCCATCAGGGTATCCGGGCGTGTGGTGTAGACAGTCAGCGGCGCTTCACCGGGCACTTCGAATTGCAGCTCCACCCCTTCGGAGCGGCCGATCCAGTTACGCTGCATGGTGCGCACCTGCTCCGGCCAGCCGTCGAGTTTATCGAC
>JBFFND010000029.1:0-12330 GCA_041563375.1 Gammaproteobacteria bacterium
AGGCGATCCGCTATATGCACGATCTGCTGCGTATGCTGGTGCAGAAAGACGGTTCTGACCTGTTTATCACGGTGGGTGCCGCGCCCTCGATGAAAGTGGATGGGAAGATGACGCCTTTATCCAATCAGGCACTCTCACCATCGCACACGCAAACCCTGGTGCGTTCGATTATGAACGACAAGCAGCTGGGAGAGTTTGAGGCTAACCAGGAAGTAAACTTTGCTATTAGCCTGCCGGGGGTGTCACGTTTCCGTGTTAATGCTTTTACCCAGCGCGGCACCATGGGTATGGTATTGCGGGTAATTCGTTCGGACATTCCCAATTTTGACGAGCTCAACCTGCCGCCGGTACTGCAGGACATTGCCATGACCAAACGTGGGCTGGTGGTGTTTGTAGGTGCAACCGGTTCGGGTAAATCCAGTTCACTGGCCTCGATGATTGGTTACCGTAATGAAAATTCATTCGGGCACATTATTACGATTGAGGATCCGATTGAATTTGTGCATCAGCATAAAAACTGTATTGTCACCCAGCGTGAAGTGGGAGTGGATACCGAATCCTATGAAATTGCACTGAAGAACACCCTGCGCCAGGCGCCGGATGTGATTCTGATTGGCGAAATTCGTGATCGTGAAACCATGGAATACGCGATTGCCTTTGCCGAAACCGGGCACCTGTGTTTAACCACCTTGCACGCAAACAGCACCAATCAGGCGCTGGACCGGATTATCAACTTTTTCCCGGAAGAGCGTCGACCGCAACTGTTAATGGATCTGTCGCTTAATCTCAAATCCGTGATCTCGCAGCGCCTGGTGCCTTTAAAAGGTGGTGAAGGTCGTGTGCCGGCAGTGGAAGTTATGTTGAATACGCCATTAATGTCGGACCTTATTTTCAAGGGCAATATTCACGAAATGAAAGAGCTGATGGCGAAATCCAATGAATATGGCATGATCACCTTCGACCAGGCGCTGTTCAACCTGTATGAAGAAGGTTACATCACCTATGAAGATGCCCTGCGCAATGCGGATTCAATAAATGACCTGCGTTTGCGTATTAAACTGAAGGGTAAGGATGCGCAGACTACGGATCTGATGTCGGAGGTGTCCGATCTGAAAATGGAAGAAGATCCCGCTGACAAGAGTCATCGACTGCGTTAGTCAAAGTGTCTGATCTGAAGATCCTGTCATTTAAATAGCCGAGTTATCTATGAATTTGCAGCCTTATTTAAAACTGATGTCAGAGCGAGGTGGCTCTGATATTTTCTTTACCACTGGCGCGCCGGTGAGTATGAACATCGAAGGGGTGATGCACCCTATTGGTAAAACTGCCTTGCAGCCCGGCATGACCCGGGAGATCGCCTACAGTGTGATGGATGAAAACCAGATCATGGGGTTTGAGGCCACCATGGAAATGAACCTGGGTCTGTCGGTTAAGGGGCTGGGGCGCTTTCGTATTAATATTTATACGCAACGCGGTGAAGTGTCGATGGTGATTCGTTATATCAAATCGGATATTCCATCAATTGAGGAGCTGAACCTGCCGCAGAAATTAAAGGATCTGGTGTGTCTGCGTAAGGGCCTGGTGCTGGTGGTGGGTGCAACCGGTTCCGGTAAGTCAACCACACTGGCCTCAATGATTGATCATCGCAGTCACGCCATGCCAGGGCATATTCTGACCATTGAAGACCCGATTGAATTTACCTTTAATCATAACAAGTCAATTGTCGGGCAACGTGAGGTCGGACTGGATACACTGTCCTATGAAAACGCTTTGCGTGAGGCGATGCGTGAAGCCCCCAATGTAATTATGATCGGTGAGGTGCGGGACCGTGAAACCATGGAGGCGGCAATCCAGTATGCGGATACCGGTCACCTGTGTCTGACTACCCTGCACGCGGTTAATGCCAACCAGACGCTGGACCGTATTCTCAGTTTCTTCCCGCCGGATTCACGCAACCAGATTCTGATGGATCTGTCATTGAACCTGCAGGCGATTGTCTCGCAGCGACTGGTGAGTGGACTTAAAGGTAAGCGGGTGGCAGCGATTGAAATCCTCATCAACTCACCCTATATTTCCGACCTGATTCGTCGTGGCGACTTCCATGAAATCAAGGCGATTATGGAAAAAGGCGAAGCGGATGGGATGCAGACCTTTGACCAGTCGCTGTACCAGCTGTTTTCCGAAGGCAAGATCGATATTAAAACCGCGCTGTCACATGCCGATTCCCGCAGTAACCTGGAGTGGAAAATCAACTTTGGTGGCGGCGTAAAAGATGCCAGTCAGGAGCGCAGCAAGGACGCGCTGCAGTATCCGGATGATCCCAACGATTTACCTGAAGTGAATTAAATGCAGGTGCATGGCCCGCCAGGATTGGCGGGCCATGTTGCTTATGTGCTCAGGAAAAATACCAGTAGGTCACGCTGACCGCCGCAATAAAACCGGCAAAGTCGGCGGCCAGTCCTGCCTGTAATGCATATTCTGTACGACGAATATTGATTGCACCAAAATAGACCGCGAGCACATACAGCGTGGTTTCGGTGGAGCCGAACATTACCGCTGCCATTTTGACCACCATTGAATCCTCGCCATAGGTCTTGATCAGCTCTGCCAGTACCCCTACCGAGCCACTGCCGGTGAGTGGGCGAACCAGCCCCATAGTAATAACATCGGCGGGGAAACCGGCCGTATCCGCCAGTGGTTGCAGCAGTTGCAGAATAATATCCATGGCACCGCTGGCGCGAAAAATACTGATAGCAAACAGCATCGCCACCAGGTAGGGAATGATATTCACCGCAATGCCAAAGCCCTGTTTGGCTCCCTCGACAAATTCTTCATAAACCGCCACGCCCCTGATCAGGCCGTGGCTGATAATAAACAGAATTATTAAAGGAATGATCAGTGTGCTTAATTGCTGCATGGGGCTCTCCGCCTGGCGGCATAGAGTTTGGCCACTATTATTGCAGTAACAGTGGAGCAGCTGGTTGCCAGAATAATGGGAATCATCAGTTCGGAAATCTGAGTACCCATCAGTGCAATCAGGGTCACCGGTGGCAGTAACTGCACGCTGGAGGTGTTCAGGGCGAGAAACATACACATCTCGTCACTGGCGGTCTGCGGGTCACGATTCAGTGCCTGCAACTGCTGCATCGCTTTAATTCCCAGGGGTGTGGCAGCATTACCCAGGCCGAGTATATTCGCACTCATATTCATGCTGATACTGGCAAAAGCGGGATGGTCTTTGGGTATATGGGGGAACAGCCAGCGCAACACCGGTTGAACAAACCTGACCAGGTAATTGACCAGGCCGCTCTTTTCCACAATCTGCATCAGCCCCAGCCATAATGCCATAATACCGATTAACCCCAATGCAAGTTTGACCGCGAACTCGGCGGTTTCAAATGCTGCATCCGTGACCTTGCGCAGTTTCAGCCAGTGTATCTCCGGCAGGCGTAGCGTGAGCTGGGTATCGGATCTGTTCAGTAGTTCGGTATCGAGTCGAGTTTTATTGCCGTGTATCTGTGCAATCTGTATCAGGCTATCCGGGCTTTGTGGACCAAGGTAAATACGTAGTTGCTGTTCCGTTATAAGACGGGCATCCAGCTGCTGATCATCGAAGTCAATAACCAGGGACTGGATATTGGTACCATGGTTATTGGCAACATGATAGTTCAGTTGAAGTGGCTGGCCATTGTTATAACGGTTCGTAATATTGTCATACACATCCTGTATAAATGCGTAAGACAAGCCTACTATAATTAAACCGGCCCAGATTTTATTTAGCATGCACTGATATTAAGGCAATCGGCTGAAATGTACAAAGCAGCAAACGTGCTATGTTATTACTGAATACAGGCCGTATTTTATAAAGAACAATTTTTAATCTAATGAATCAGTTATACTGGGCGTAAATGATTCATTGATAGTTGATGGTGTAATAGCTGGCAAACAGCCAGTGATATATTCAAACATGTGTTCCTGGTTGCATAACTCCATATTATTACTGACACGACAGCAGGATAGTGAGTCGCTGCAACGGGCGTTACTGAGTTCGCTCGCGGCAATACCCGCCTGTCTCGAAGTCAGCTTGCATCAGGTGCAGGCGCGGCTGGACGAGATCACGTTACAGCAGACGCTGTCGGTATTGTGTGAAGGCGTGCAGTCGTTGCCATCACCGGATGAGGATCTGTGGCTGGCAATCGATGACACCCACCGATTTGAGCAGGCGGATGCCTATATGTGCGAAGCCATCAGCTCGGGGCAGCTTCTGCTGGATGAGACCGGCCAGCCGCATAATCGCCAGCTGATACCCCTGCGCTATTCCAGTAAGGTGGTTGCGCTGCTGGAGCTGATGCTGGATCGACAGGCGACATCAGGCCAGCTGCAAAGTGAGCTGTGCCTGCTGGTGGAAATCTATGAAAACCTGTTTGCATTGCTCACCGAGAGTGAGCGTGATTCGCTCACCGGCCTGTTTAATCGGCGCACCTTCGATGTGCGCCTGAATAAAATGCTACGCGCACAGAAAAAGAAAAAGCAGGATGCTCTGCAGCAGCTAAAAGATCGTGACAAGCGGCAGACACATATGGCGGCGGATGCCTGGCTTGCGGTGATTGATGTGGATTTTTTCAAGCGGGTTAATGATGAGCACGGCCATGTGGTGGGGGATGAGGTCCTGCTTCGTCTTGCACAGAAAATGCAGAGCAGCTTTCGCAGCAGTGACCTGCTGTTCCGCTTTGGTGGCGAAGAGTTTGTGGTGGTGCTTGAGCCGGTGAGCTTTGATATGGCAGAGCTGGCACTGGAGCGCTTCCGCGCATCGGTGGCGAGCCATGATTTTCCACTGGTGGGCAGGATTACCATCAGTATCGGCTTTGCCCGAATCTCGGAAAATGACTTTCCCACCACCATCCTCGATTACGCTGACAAGGCGCTGTATTATGCCAAGGATCAGGGTCGAAACCGCGTTTATAATTACGAGAGCCTGCTGGCCAGTGGTCGCCTGCGTCATCTGCATGAAGAGGGCACGGTGGATCTGTTCTAGCGGGGGTACTTTGCCGGCAATAACAGTCATTAAAAAGCAGCAAGCTTTCGCGCTGAGTTACTTTCCGGCTTGTCTCGCGTTATAAATGCTGCGGCCCTGAACGATGGTCTGTACCACCCTGCCTTTAAAATGCCAGCCGGCAAAGGGCGTGTTTTTGCCGCGGCTCAGCATCTCTTCACTGCTCAGTGTCCACTCCTTGTCCGGGTCCAGTAAACACAGATTGGCTTCGCTGCCCACCCCAAGGTGACCGCTGTCCAGACCCAGCAGGCTGGCGGGGTTGCAGGTCAGGCTGGCAATCGCCTTGTGCAGCGACAGCTGCTGGTTTTCAACCAGTTTCAGGGTCAGTGGCAACAGGGTTTCCAGTGCGGAAATGCCCGGTTCGGTGGCGGGGAAGGGGGCCTGCTTGGCATCCGGCTGGTGCGGCTGGTGGTCGGAGCAGATACAGCTGATAATTTCATCCATCAGCCCCTGCTGCAGCGCCTGCATGTCACGCTGGCTGCGCAGGGGTGGCAGCACATGGCACTGGCTATTGAAGCTGCTGATATCCATTTCAGTGAGGTGCAACTGGTGGGCGGCCACATCGGCACTGACTTTCAGGCCGCGTTCTCTGGCCTTTTTAATCAGCTCAATGCTGCGTGAGCAGGAAATGCGGCCAAAGTGTACGCGAATATCGGTGCCGGTCATCAGCTCCAGTATCTGTGCAATGCTGGCGGTTTCCGCAGCATAGGGAATGGGCACCAGGCCCAGGCGAGTCGCGATAGGGCCCTCATGGGCACAGCCGTCGGCACTCAGGTCCGGGTCATGGGGTTCGATAAATACCGTAATATTATGGGTGGACGCATACTCAAGTGCGCGGCGCATAATCAGCGTGCTTTTCACCGGGTACTTGCCATTGGTCACCCCGAGGCAGCCCGCCTGTTTCAGTGTGGCCATTTCACTCAGGTGCTCGCCCTTGAGACCTGCAGTGAGTGCGCCGAGGGTATACACCAGGCATTGCCGGGCCTGTTTGGCCTTGTGATGGATCAGCTCGACCACCGCCGGTTCATCGATGACCGGATCGGTGTCCGCCGGCACACACAGGGTGGTGATGCCGGCACTGGCCGCCGCGCGGGTTTCCGAATCTATGCTGGCCTTGTATTCGAGTCCCGGCTCGCGCAGGCGTGCACTTAAATCCACCAGCCCGGGGATCAGCCACAGGCCACTGGCGTCGATGGTCTGTTTGGCGACGAAGTCGTCGGGTGCTGTGCCAATGGCGACAATGCGTTGCTGTTTGATATAGATATCGGTGACCTGGTCGAGCTGGTTTTTCGGGTCTATGACACGTGCATTTTTTATCAGGATCGTATTCATGAGTAATCTGTGTGACTTATCGGGAAGCCGTCTCCTGCGCTGATTTATTGGTGGCCGTATGTCCACCCAGGGTCATTGCCATCACCGCCATGCGCACCGCGATGCCATAGGTGACCTGATCAAGAATCACCGAGCGCGGGCCATCGGCGACACTGGAGGCGATTTCGACGCCGCGATTTATCGGGCCCGGGTGCATCACGATGGCATCGGCTTTAGCTGCTTTCAGGCTGTCATCGGTGAGGCCGTAGAGTTCGAAGTATTCCTGTTCGCTGGGGAGCAGGGCGCCCTGCATGCGCTCTTTCTGCAGGCGCAGCATTATCACCACATCGGCATCGTCTATGCCCTGTTGCAGATCGTGATAAACGCTGACACCCATGGCTTCGATATCCTTGGGGATCAGGGTCTTCGGCCCCACCACCCTGACATCGCCGGTGTTCAGCGTGTTGAGCGCGTGAATCTGTGAGCGGGCAACCCGCGAGTGCAGAATGTCACCGACAATCGCCACCCGCAGTTTGCCAAAATCCGCGCCCTTGTTGCGGCGAATGGTGAACATGTCGAGCATCGCCTGGGTAGGATGGGCATGGCGACCATCGCCGGCATTCAGTACATGTACATGGGGGGCTACGTGGTTGGCAATGAAATGTGCAGTGCCGGAATCGGCATGGCGCACCACAAACATATCCGCCTGCATCGCCTGTAAATTGCGCAGTGTATCAAGCAATGATTCACCCTTGCTGGTGGCGGACAGGCTGATATTCATATTCAGTACGTCAGCGGAGAGACGTTTGGCTGCCAGCTCGAAGGTGGTGCGGGTACGGGTACTGGCTTCAAAAAACAGATTAACGATGGTTTTGCCGCGCAGTAACGGGACTTTTTTAATTGATTCGTTAACCCCGGCAAAACTTTCCGCAGTATCGAGAATCTGCGTGAGAATATTCGAGCCCAGGCCTTCGATGGTGAGAAAGTGTTTCAGCTGACCCTGCTCATCGAGCTGAATATTCCACAGGTCCTGGCCTATGATCTGGTCGGTCGGGCGTGTGGCTTTGTTTACCATAGTCTTGTCTCTGATCGATTCAGCGGTTTATTCGTCAACGGTTTTTACCACCCAGGCCAGTGGTGAAGGGCCGGTGAGCTTGATCTGTTCGTTTTCTGCCAGTTCCAGTTGCTGCCCGACCACGTCTGCCTGTATTGGCAGCTCACGACCACTGCGTACAATAAGACAGGCGAGTGTGATCGAGGCGGGACGGCCGTAGTCAAAAATTTCATTCATCGCTGCACGAATGGTGCGCCCGCTTTGCAGTACATCATCGACCAGTACGATGTGCCGGTCTTCAATTGCATGGGGGATATGCGACGGTTTGACCTGCGGGTTCATGCCGATGCGGGAAAAATCATCGCGATAAAAACTGATGTCGAGGGTGGCCAGTTCTTCCTGCAGGCCGAGTCGCTGCTGCAGTTTTTCTGCCAGCCATGCGCCGCCGGTTTGAATGCCGATGACCAGCGGCTTTGTGATGGCGCGTTGTTCCAGAAGGTTTTCAAGGTCAGTGGCCAGTTTTTCCAGAAGTTGCTCCGGATCGGCAGCATGGGTCATGTGTGTTGCTCCAGCCAGCTTTGTACAATGAGTGCGGCGGCTATTTTATCAATGTCCTGTTTATCGTGCTGCTTTTTTTTGCTCTGTAAAAAAGTTTCAGCTTCAAATGAGCTCAGGGCTTCGTTGTGGGTATAAACCGGCAGGTGGAAACGTCCTTCCAGCTGGCGGGAAAACTTTTCAGCGCGTTCGGTCATCTCGCTGCGGCTGCCATCCAGATAAAACGGCAGGCCGACAATCAGTGCATCAGGCTGCCATTGATTAATCAGTTTTTCAATCGCTGCCCAGTCGGGTTTGTTGTTAACAGATTTTAACGTGCACAGTGGGCTGGCACTGCCGGTGATGGTTTGCCCGCTGGCCACGCCGATGCGTTGTTCACCAAAATCAAACCCCAGTACCTGCTGTATGCTCATGCATGGCCTGCATCATTGCTGAGCAGTTGCAGGTCGATGCCAAGTAACAGGGCAGCCGCCTGCCAGCGTTTGTCATAGGGCAGGTCAAACAGAATGTCCTCGGTAGCAGGGCAGCTGAGCCAGCTGTTCTGCGAAATTTCGTATTCCAGCTGGCCCGGGCCCCAGCCGGCATAGCCCAGGGTAATCAGGCACTTTTCCGGCCCCTGGTTATTGGCAATGGCCTGCATAATATCCTGTGAGGTGGTGACGGCAATGTGATCGGTGACCTTCAGGCTGGAATCCCAGTGGCCGTGGGGGGTGTGCAGAATGAAACCACGATCGGTGAGTACCGGGCCTCCATTGAGTACCGTCTTGTCGAGAATTTCACTGGCACTGGCGCGTATCTGCAGCTGCGAAAAAATTTCACCCAGGCTGATTTCCGAAGGTCGGTTAATGATCAGCCCCAGTGCACCGTTCTCATCATGCTCGCAAATATAGGTGACCGACCTGGAAAAGTGGCCATCGACCAGGTTGGGCATGGCAATTAAAAAATGATTGGTTAAGTTGGTTTCTCTTGCCATATCGGTTGCCATTGCTGTGCCGGTTTAGTAACTGGTTAGCTGGTTGCTGCTTTTAAATTCCCAGCTGCGTGTAATGTGGATGACATCGGCCTGTTTCTGTAAGCCGGGCGGAAATGCTGCGAACGGCGATGCCATGCGTACGATGCGTTTTGCGGCATCGTCCAGTATCTGGTGGCCGGAGGAGCGGCGCAGGTTAATTTCCTGAAGGCTGCCATCGGCGCGAATCACCACGTCGAGTATCAGTGTGCCGCTGAGTTTTTCACGGATTGCTGCATCAGGGTAATCCGCATTGCCCAGTCGTTCAACCTTGTCGATCCAGTTACGCATATAGCCGGCAGCGATATATTCTTTGGTGCGCGAGGTCAGGTATTTTTCCCTGGGTTTCTGCGCATGTTCCTGCAGGGTCATGCTCAGTTCCTGGGCGATACGCGCACTGAGCTCGTTCTGTTGCTGTGGCTTGCTGTTGTCTTTTTCCAGTTCCTCGCGGCTGGCATGTTTATCGGTTTTAATCTGCTGCTCGGCGCTGTCCGCGGTGACAAACGCCTGTTGTGCGGCTTTCTGCTGTTGCGGTTTCGAAGTGGCGGGTTGTTGCTGGGCAATGCCCGCCTGTTGCGCCAGTGTCGGTGCAGAAAATACATCGGTGCGGCGCAGCTTCTGCTCGCTGTTGCCGCCGCCATCCTGTGATACCTGTGCCAGGTAATCGGCTTCGTCAGGGGTTTGCTGGTTGCTGCTGTTCACCAGGATCACATCCAGTGATGGCGGGATTTTCTGTTCTGCCGAGGGCGCAGAGACAAAGCTGATGCCAAGAATGAGAATACCATGAAACAGCAGCGCAAAAAAAATGGTCATGCCCAGTCGATCGCTGGAGGTTACGTTGGGTGCGGCGGTTACTGATTGGGCCATGGCTAGATTATAGTGCGGCTGTGAGCGCAATTGTAGTTTCGATTTGTGGATTAAACATCACCCGCTGTTGCATGCTCGGGGTGATGTGAATGACGCCCTGCTGGTCGATCAGCATGGCGTTTTTAATGCCCAGCCTGCGGGCAATCCTGAGCCAGTCCTCCGGACCGGCAACAAACAGTGCGGTGGCGGCAGCATCCGCCAGACCGGAATCATGGTGTAATACCGTCACCGACTGGGTTTGCATCGCAGGGTAGCCGGTGCGGGGGTCAAGTATGTGGTGATAACGCTGGTTATTATAGGTATAACTGCGCTCATAATCGCCGGAGGTGAAAATGCTTTCTTCTCCCTGGGTGTCAATGTAGGCAAGCCAGGTGTCGAGGCGCGGGTGGCGAATCGCGATGCGCCAGGGACGGTCACCGTGTTGGCCAATTGCCTTCAGGTCGCCGCCGGTGTTGATAATGGCGTTGTCTATGCCCATGTCTTTCAGTAACTGGATTTGCAGGTCAATCGCATAGCCCTTGGCAAAGGCACCGAAGTTGAGCAATACCGCCGGGTTATGGCTGAGCATCTTAATGCCGTCGATTTGCAGGTCCGACATCCGTGGCTGCCGGGCAACCAGGGCTTCGATTTCGGCGGCAGCAGGCGGTGCAATATCCGGTTCGTCGTGTTTGTGGAATTGCCACAGGTTAATCAGCTCGCCAATCGCAGGGTTAAACAGGTTGTCGGTTTGCTCGGCCAGTTCAGTCGAGCGCTCGATCAATGGCATAATCGAGGGGCCCACCGTGAAGGCATGGCCGGTTTTAATCAGTCCGTTGGCGCGGCGCAATGAACCCGCCTGCCAGGGTGACCAGGCGCGGTGCCAGTAGCTGAAATTTGTATCCAGCTGGGCGAAGGCGGCTTCGGCGGTTTTCTGTTCCACATCGTACAGGGTGATGTCGATCAGGGTGCCGAAATGCAGGCTGCTGTGCTGGTGTTCCTGCGCGGGCTGGCTACAGGCCGCGAGCAGGCAGAGCAGGGTGGCGCTGAACAGGGGTTTAAATGGGCTTAGCATTTGATGGCTTCAATACAGTTCATCAGTTGGCTGGCAATATCGAGGTTAAATTGTGCATCAATTTCGCGGATGCAGGTAGGGCTGGTGACATTGATTTCTGTTAGGTAGTCGCCAATTACATCAAGTCCGGCAAACAGGATGCCCATCTGCCTCAGAGTCGGCCCCACCTGGTCGGCAATCCACTGCTCCCGTTCGCTGATCGGCATGGCCATGCCGCTACCGCCCGCTGCGAGGTTGCCACGGGTCTCACCTTCTGCGGGAATGCGCGCCAGGGTGTAGGGAACAGCTTCGCCATTGACCATGAGAATGCGCTTGTCTCCCTGTTTGATTTCGGGAATAAATTTCTGCGCCATAATGGTGTGTCTGTCGCCATCCAGCATGGTTTCAAGGATCACCGAAAGATTGGCATCAGTGGGTGATACACGAAAAATCGACTGGCCTCCCATGCCGTCCAGTGGTTTGAGGATCACATCCTGGTGCTCGCGAATAAAGTCTCGCAACTGACTCGCCTGGCGGCTCACCAGCATATGGGTGCAGCACTGCGGAAAGCGCGCGGTAAACAGCTTTTCATTGGCGTCGCGCAGGCTGGCGGGCCTGTTCACCACCAGGCAGCCCCGGGCTTCCAGTATCTCCAGCAGATAGGTGGTGTAGATGTATTCCATGTCGAACGGCGGGTCCTTGCGCATCAGCATCACATCCAGCTCGCTGGTATTCAGGCTCTGTTGCTCGCCCAGTTCATACCAGTGCTGGTTATTATCGAATACGGTGACTGCCTGTGCATTGATACGCAGCTGCTGGTCCTGTAATGACAGATCCTGCTGTTGCATATAATAAAGTGTCCAGCCCTTTTTCTGCGCGGCGAGCATCATCGCCAGGGTGCTGTCCTTGTAGGGCTTAATCTGTGAGATGGGGTCCATCAGAATGCCGATATTCAGTGTCATGGGCTTACTGTCTCTGTGGGTTAGAGCGGTTGTCACATTTATAGTACATTAAATGCTTAATAATATCTTACTAATCATGATCTTAGTCATGGAACCTTAAGATGCTACTTAATATTTTTGGTGTAACTGGTTTATTTAGAGGGTTTTTATTTGCGTATGTAAAAAACATGAGCTATCTTCCAGTTTACATTGAGTGCACTAAGATAGACCTTTTTGGGGATGAACGGGACGGCTATGGCAGAAGATTCCGCAGGTATTAGTAACCTGAAGGTGATGGTGATTGACGATAGTAAGACAATTCGTCGCACTGCCGAGAACTTACTAAAAAAAGAAGGCTGTGATGTGGTAACGGCGGTAGATGGCTTTGAAGCCCTCTCGAAGATTGCCGAGCACAAGCCAGATATTATCTTTGTTGACATTATGATGCCGCGACTTGACGGTTATCAGACCTGCGCCTTGATAAAACACAATCGCATGTTTAAATCCACG
>JBFFND010000030.1:0-12271 GCA_041563375.1 Gammaproteobacteria bacterium
AGTGTGCCGATACGACGAGAAACAGAGACTACGTCGATAGAGGTATCACCACCACCTACACAGACGATCTTGTTGCCGGTGTATTTCATTTCGCCTTTGTTGAACTGCTCAAGGAAGTCAACTGCGGTTACTGCATTGGGAACATCTTTCCAGTTGTCGAGGAACAGACCACGACCTTTCTTGCAACCCAGTGCCCACAGAACTGCATCGTATTCTTTTTCAAGAGCTTCAACAGCAACGTCTTTACCTACGCGGGTGCTCAGTTTGGTGTCGATGCCGCCCATGTCCAGAATACGCATACATTCGTGATCCATTACGTCACGTGGAGTACGGTAGCCGGGGATGCCGTAGCGCATCATGCCGCCCAGCTCTTCATGGTCGTCAAAAATGGTGCTGCCGATACCGAACTTGCGCAGGTGATAGGCGGCAGACATGCCTGCAACACCACCACCGATAATGGCAACTTTTTTGCCACTCAGTTCTGGCAGGTTGCCAAACTTGTATTTTTCAGCATATGCACTGTCACCAATGTATTGCTCAACTGAGTTGATACCAACAAAGTCATCTACATCGTTACGGTTACAGCCATCCTGACAAGGTGCTGGACATACACGACCCATCATTGCAGGGAAGGGGTTGGCAGAAGTCGAGCGCTGGAATGCATACTCTTCTTTTGTCATGCCTTCTGGTGGGTGCTCAATACCACGAATGATATCCAGCCAGCCACGGATATCCTCACCTGATGGGCAGCTACCCTGACATGGGGGTGTGCGATGCACATAGGTAGGGCACTTATGTGAAGTATCCTGAACAAATATCTTATCACTGAAATCTGACCATGTATGATCGCCCTCTTTATAGCGGCGAAATGTTAAGTCTTTTTTCTGCATGTCTTCTTTTGAAGTTGCCATGCTACTCTCCTATATGCTAAACCGTATAGTTAAAAATCGTTGTGTTAAATCGTTCTGTCGGAGCTCAGTTTCCTGCTAGTCTTCCGGGTCAACCTGGCCTTCCAGGATGATCGCATTACTAACAAGTTGATGAACACTGACAATCTGGTCCATGGTAAAACCATAGTAGGGCAGTACCTTGGTAAACTGGCTCTTACAGATCGCGCAGATCGCCGCCATATGAGTTACCCCATTTTCTTCAACTACATTTTTCAGTGCAGTTGCACGCGGTAAAATACCTTTAACGCGTAGTTCCATCAGGTCGTCTGTTAACAGACCACCGCCACCGCCGCAACAGAATGTTGCGTCGTGGATGGTATCCTGTTCCATATCGACAAAGTTATTACAAACCGCCTTGATAACGGCGCGCGGAATTTCGAACTGACCGCCTGGCTTGTTGCCCATGCCCGATGCACGTGCGACATTACAGGAATCATGGAATGTCAGCGTCATTTCATCGTTACGTGATTTGTCGATATTCAGCTCACCTTTTTCAAGCTTGTCCAGCGTGAATTCGCAGATGTGCTGAGGAATGGGGTAGTTCTGGTCAAGGAAGTCAAACGGACCAGCCAGGGTGTTCAGGAAGCTGTAACCTACACGCCATGCGTGGCCGCACTCACCGTAAACAATTCGTTTAACTCCCAGCTGTAAAGCTGCCTCACGAATACGCATGGAAATACGCTGCATATTTTCGTATGAGCCGATAAACAGACCGAAGTTGGCTGCTTCTGAAGCTACAGAGCTCAGGGTCCAGCTGGTGTTGGTTGCATGGAATACCTTGGCGTAACCGATCAGACCATCAATGTGTGGTTCAGCAAAGAAGTCGGCAGACGGGGTAACCAGCAGTATATCCGCACCTTTCTGATCCAGCGGGAATTTAACCGGTACTTCAATATCATACTCGACGTCTTCTTCAAGACCTTCCAGTACGTTTGCCAGTGCTTTTTCAGGTAAACCCAGGTTATTACCAATGGTAAATACCTTGCCGATAATTTCGTTTGAGTATTTCTGGCCTTTACCGATGTGCGCCATGATTTCACGTGCAGCCATGGTTACTTCAGCAGTGTCGATACCGTAAGGGCAGAATACAGCGCAACGACGACATTCTGAGCACTGGTGGAAATAGCTGTACCAGTCGTCAACCACTTCTTCGGTCAGGTCTTTTGCACCTGTTAACCAGTTCGGGAAATATTTACCGGCAAAGGTGAAGTAACGACGGTATACGCTACGCAGTAAATCCTGGCGTGCAACCGGCATATTCTTCGCATCCTGGGTACCCAGGAAGTAGTGACATTTATCGGTACAGGCACCACATTTCACGCAGGAGTCCATAAACACCTGCAGACTGCGGTAGCGACCCAGCAGGTCGCCCATTTTATCTATAGCTTTTTCTTTCCAGCCATCAACAAGAACATACTTGGGCATTTCTTTCTCATCTGCCTGTTCTTTTTTGCCGACATAGTTCAGAGCTTCCTGAAATTCCGGTTTAGCCACAAAAGGACTCAGATGCTTCATTACGCCATCTTTCGGCATAGGAACTACCGCATACTCTTTGACTTCTGGTACTTCGTAATCAGCCACTATGGATTCCTCGTTATACTCGCAGTAAATGCTCGTTATTTATTCGTTAAGCTTATGCTTTGCTTTCTTCGGCCGCTTCTGCCCTGGGTTGCAGCTCGGGGTAATTACCACGAGTCTCATCCAGCGGCTTGGCCCAGTCTGCGATATGACGTTTTTCGCGTGGGTTGTCTACCTGGTTCCGGGTTGGCGCATAAAACACCCCCGGAATATGCAGTAATTTACTGATAGGTAAAATAAAGCCGAGTAAAGCGACCAGTAATAGATGAGCGACAAGAGCTGTGCCTTCAGGAAGTGGCTGAAGATCAAAGTTCAGTATGCCCAGCATAAACATTTTGACCTGCACAATATCCACGTTTGTGATAAAGCTCATAACGAAACCGGTGATGGCGATAGCCAGTAATAAAAGCAGCATCAGATAGTCTGATGGGGCAGAAATGTAACGCACACGTGCTACCAGGAAACGACGTGCAAGCAGACCAAGCAGACCAATGATCATACCAAACGCTGCATATTTACCAGCGGTTTGTACAAGCCAGAGGTTAAGGAAAGGCATCATGAAACCAAGCATGCCCTCAGGGTCGATGACATAGCGTAGGTGGCGGATAAAGGCCAGTGCCAGAGATACGTGGAAAATCCAGCCAAAGATCCAGGTCCACTTGCTTGAACGGAACAGCGAGGCAAACAGGAATACTTCTTTTGCCATGCGCACTACAACACCACCAGTGCTTTTTGGAGCGGGTGTCACAGGAATTTTCAATGGTGCAGGAGTTGCGCTGTACTGACGGGCTTTTCGTACCAGTCCAACTATCATAACAATGGTAGCAAAGGTTAACAGTACTGCAATCAAGTTGGACATTAAGGCGTACTCCGCAACAAATTCTATATTTTAGTGTTTAAATACTTTAATAAATAATCAGGCTCACTTTCTATAGCGCAGACCAGGCGCTGGCTTGTTAGCACAACGTGCCTAACAAACAAAAAACTCAAATTATATACATTGAGCTCTCAGGAATTTAAGCTGGGGAGAGAAGCGTTGCTTCTCTCCTCAAGCAGGCTGTGTATTAAACGCAACCAGTTGGCTTTGGCAGGCCAGCATATTTACATGCTTGCTTACCTGGGCCGTAAGGGAACAGTTCGTACAGGTACTTGCTGTTGCCTTTGTCTTTACCAAGCTTCTTGCCAATCGCTTTAGTCAGTACACGTACTGCTGGAGCGATCTGGTATTCGTCATAGTATTCACGCAGGAAGTTAATTACTTCCCAGTGGTTTTCAGTAAGTTCCTGGTCTTCCAGCTGTGCCATTACAGTTGCACATTCTGGTTCCCACTCACCCAGGTTTACCATGTAACCTTCTTCATCAGTCTCGAAAGTCTTACCGTTTGCTTCAAAAGGCATCTCTATACTCCTACGTAAGAAATAATATTAAACAGGTTTATAACCAGGACTGACACGTATCGTGTTGCTTGGTTAAATCTACGAATCCGCTGTAATCAACAACCTGTATACCGTCGATTACACGATCTTCGCTCATACCACGAGCAGCTAGATCGGGACCTAAAACATAAAATGATGCGTTTTGCATTGCGTCCTGAACCATTGCTGAATGGTCAGTACCCGCCATGGCACCAAAAATGCCGTCTTCTATAAGAAGAATTGCGCTACCTTTTTTTGCTAATCTGATGCATGAAGACAGAGAGTCGCGTTCAAAAGGTGATTTGTTTACTGTGTGTAAAGTTGACATATGAATACCCCTTAGAAGCTTAGAACAACGTCTTGTTCGTCCAGAACTTCAGCCAGTTCAGCCGAGCTAACCAGACGAATCGATGGCTTTTCAGCGTAGTCGTCATCTTCGTCTTCCCAGGTTAAATCCATCAGATCATCTAATGTTAAACCGCGTGCTTCAAGAGACTCTTTTTCAACATAAAGTTTGTTAACTTCGTAGTCACCCAGCGCTTTAAAAGTAGGTGAGAAGTTTTTCATGCCAATGCCATCAGTCTTCTGGTTTTTGGCAATTTGATATACGCCATCACCAATAAAGCATAAAGACACGTCCTGCTCGAAGGCAGCACCAATCAGAACAACTTCAAGTGATTCAAGCGCATAAACTGTGCCGTAAGGAGCTTTTCTGTTTACATACATAAATTTCTTAGTAGACATACTTAATCTCCAAACACTAACTGGCGGTCAGCGATGATACCGGCTTCGATCAGCTGGCCAAGGCCAGAAATGCGGAAACCAGGTGCGATATTGTCACCATCAAGACCCTGACGCTTTGCTTCGTCAGCATCCATAATGCCGCGGCGCTGAGCTGCTGCAATACAGATAACCAGATCGATGTCATGAGCTTTTGCAAGCTTTGACCATTCCTGCTGGATATTGCGGTCGTCCTGTGGTGGCACTGTATAACGGGTACCGTTATTTACGCCATCGTGATAGAAAAAAACGCGAAAGATCTCACTACCCGCTTCCAACGCTGCTTTGCAAAAATGCAAAGCAGTGTCAGATGCCTGATGAGTATATGGACCTTCATTTACCATAATACTATATTTCATCTTTACCACACTTAGAAACGGATGTGAGTAGAAGCATTCAGGCTTGCACGGGCACCACGCCAGTTATCGATGTGGTATTTTGTGAATGGCAGGCCAGTCAGTTCGAAGAAACGAGGCCAGCCGATACGCTCAACCCATTCACCAACACGTTCCCAGTCACGCGCATCTTCTTTGTAGCACTTCAGGATCTGCTTAACGATAGCAGTTGCTTCAGGCCAGCGTGGTGGGTTGTTAGGGATTGCAGAAGCAACCAGTTTCTGGAATGTAGGCTTGCCACGAGCATTAGAGTGGTTACCACCAACCCATACTGCCAGCTTGGAGTGCTCTGCATCATTGATCTGCATTGGAGGACAAGGTGGGAAACATGCACCACAACAGATACATTTCTTCTCGTCAACTTCCAGAGATGGCTTACCGTCTACCAGTGCAGGACGGATCGCCGCTACAGGACAACGTGCTACAACAGATGGACGCTCACAAATGTTAGAAACCTGTGAGTGATCAATCTTGGGTGGCTTGGTGTGCTGAACGTTGATTGCGATGTCGCCCTGACCACCACAGTTGATTTGACAGCATGAAGTTGTCAGGTGAACACGGTTAGGCATGTTCCACTGACGGAACTCGTCAATCAGTTCGTCCATCATGGACTTAACAACGCCTGATGCGTCAGTACCTGGAATATCGCAGTGTAACCAGCCCTGTGTATGAGACAGAGTAGTAACTGAGTTACGTGTACCACCAACAACGTAGCCTTTATCTTCAAGCGCTTTGATTAAAGGCTCTACTTTTGCTTCGTCATCTACTGTGTATTCAACGTTTGAACGGATAGTGAAACGGATGTAACCGTCCGCATACTCGTCGCCGATTGAAGTCAGTTCACGCAGGGTGAACAGGTCAAGAATACGCTGAGTACCACACTTAACTGTGTAAACAGTTTCGCCGCTTTCAGCAACGTGGCATAAAACGCCAGGGCGTGGGTCAGTGTGATATTTCCACTGGCCAAAGTTACGACGCATCGCAGGATGCATGTACTGGAAACCGTCTGGACATCCAGACTCGATGGGCGGACGCATATCTGCCATTGCCATGATTATTTCCTCAAGTTATATATTCAAATCTTTCAAAAATAGCCGTGAAAACTAATCCACGGCTATCGGTTCGTACAATGAAGGGCTAATTAAGCTTCTGCTTGATTCTCAAACCACTTAATTGCTTCGTCATCCCAACCGTCCATACGAACGTAAGAGCTTTGACGTGTGTTGCTAACCATGTTTGGATTAACATCAATATCAAGGCCTTCCAGGAAGTTAACCAGACCGATACGCTCGATCATTTCACCGCAACGCTCGTGCTCAAGGGCATTTTCCGCCCAGAAGTCGATAACTTCTTCAGCCAGCTCAACCAGTTCTTCGTAATCGTCACGAGTTTCCAGCTTCTTGAAAGGAACAACAACTGTACCCATCAGGTCACCGATTTTCAGTGTACGCTTACCACCGATAAGAACAGTAACGCCCTTATCCAGACCGGTGCGCAGTGCTTTTGGCATAACGTTGATGCAGTGCATGCAACGAACACAGTTACGGTTATCAACTGCAATTGTGTCGTCATCATTCAGTGCAAGTGCCTGAGTTGGGCAACGAGTAATAACGTTGTCGATGATGTATTGACGGCCTTTAGCTTCAACATAATTTTTGAATTCAGCCTGGTCAACACGCATGTCGTCACGCCATGTGCCGATAACAGCCATGTCAGCACGTTCGATAGCATTCTGACAGTCATTAGGACAACCAGAAATCTTGAACTTGAATTTGTAAGGAAGAGCAGGACGGTGAACATCGTCTGTGAAGTTGTTAACCAACCAGCGCTGGATAGCGTGCTCGTTGCAGTTAGACATCTCACAACGCGCAGCACCTACACATGACATCGCTGTACGTACACATGGGCCTGCACCACCCAGATCCCAGCCATATTCATTGATTTCATCAAAGAATGCCTGAGTACCTTTAGTAGTTGTACCGATAAACATGATGTTACCAGTCTGGCCGTGGAACGTTACCAGGCCTGAACCATGCTTCTCCCAGCTGTCACCCAGCTGGTTTAACATCTCGGTGGTGTAGTAGTTGCCTGGAGTAGGCTGAACACGCAGTGTGTGGAATTCTTTAGATTCCGGGAAAGCTGCTGCCACTTCAGAGAAGCGAGGGATAATACCACCGCCGTAACCAAATACAGATACAGTGCCGCCTTTCCAGTACCCTTTACGAGTTTCGTAAGAGTGCTCTAACTGACCCAGCAGCGAGCTGGTTATGTCATTGATGAATTGGCTTTCGTGGTTGTCACGCAGAGCTTTAATACCTGTGATGAAGCTAGGCCAGGGACCTTTCTCCAGTTCGTCAAGCATCGGTGTTTCATAGATCTTATTTGCTGCCATGGCGATCTCCGTAGTAGGGACGACAGTTTATTATCCAAGGGGGGCTACTGCCTTGTCCCTCATCTAAATTTAAATATATGACCGAAGTCATAAGGTTAAAAATTTTCTGGGTTGTGTCTCAAAACTGCAGTCGTCCAACCGCTGATTTAAAACATCCCAAATTTAGTACGGCGTAGTCTAGGCCGAGTTACCGGCTCAGAACATCTATCCCTTGGGAGGGTGTGTGATATTCCGGCTATCCCCAATGGGATATGTCTTATTGGCCCAGTTCTGAGTCAACCCCAATATGCCGCATAAAAATTGGGGTCAGTAATATAGCATACAAACTGGTGGGTGGTTAATCCATATATAAGATTTTTTTGTTGATCGTTTAATCGCCCGTTGTGGCGGGGGTTCCCGCTTGAACCAGAAGCTGTTCGACTGCCGTGTACGGCCACTGCTGAAGGTGTTATCTAGCCATTCGTTATACCCATTATGGGTACACTATATATATGCATGGTTATTCAGTAGTGCAGTCTATCGGACTGGCGGTGGCGGAGTGTGCGAGCCAGTGATTTATCGCTCATTCACAGGTGCCAAAGTATCGGCTTTGCCTGTTAGGGATATTGCCTGTGTACCGGGTAGATCGGATACACTGTAACCAGTTTTCTTATCCAGGGTAATACAGTGCAATTTGATCCACTCAGTCCAGATACGACTGCGGCCTACCGCCGCTGGCGCGATAGCAAGCAACGGGCCTACGAGGATGGTGCCCATACACAGCTGATCGAGCTTGACTCAAAGGCACTCGATGCAGATTCGCTGGGCCGGTTGCTCGAGCCCTGCGCACGCTTCAATTATGTACTTTACCGGCTGGCTGACCCGGCGCTGGGCGACAAGGCCTTTGTACGCGAGCTGGGTCTGCAGCTCGGGCTGCAGCGGCTGGATGGTAATCTGTGTTCCGATGAGGACAATATCACCTCGATCCAGGTGATGCAGGCCGGGCGGCACACTGCCTATATTCCCTATACAGACCGCCAGCTGACCTGGCATACCGACGGCTATTACAATGACCCAGAGCGCACCATTCGCGCGATGGTGCTGCACTGTGTCAGGCCTGCTGCCAGTGGTGGTGAGAACCTGATGCTGGATCACGAAATGGCCTATCTGCAATTGCGTGAGAGCGAGCCCCGCTTTATTCAGGCGCTGGCACAGCTTGATGTTCTGACCATCCCCCCCAATATAGAAAATGGCAAGCAGATTCGTCCCGCACAGAGTGGCCCGGTATTTTCCCTGGATGCCCTCAGCGGCAGCCTGCATATGCGCTATTCGGCCCGTACGCGGAATATCGAGTGGAAGCAGGATGCCCTGACCCAGGAGGCGCTGGCCTGCATGGCGGAGTTACTGAACACCAATAACCCTTATGTTATTACCTATAGAATGCAGGCGGGTGAAGGTATAATTGCCAATAACGTGCTGCATAACCGCACCGCATTTAGCGATGCTGAAGCGGCAGAGCAGAAACGACTGTTATATCGTGCGAGATACTATGATCGTGTTAAACCGCTAGAGAGCCTGTAATGATTTACTTGAGTGACATACTGACCCAGGAGCATGACCTGAACTGCTTCGAGGATCTGCTTGAAGTTGCACGGCAGAAGGCCCGTGACGGTGAGATTCACCTGGACGTAGACATCAAGCCGCCGTTTAAGGATACACCCCGTGACTGGCAAAACCAGGTAGAAATGGCGTTTACCTTCCCTAACAGGTAAGCAATTGATTTAAAAGAGAAAAAACTATGTTGTGGCAAGAAGATAAGAAAACTGAAGCCTATGTGGTACCGGATACAGTGGCGGACCTGTCTTTCAGGGTCGACTGTAAAATGGTGCCACTGGATCATGCCCAGGAGCTGTCTGATGCCATTCTGGAGATACTTCCCTGGATGGCCGACGAACCCCAGGCCGGGGTGCATATGATTCACGGTGCCTCCACCGGCAACGGCTGGCAGCGCCCGGAAGAAGACACCAATGACGGCTGTATATACCTGTCACGACGCTCGCGTATGCGCATCCGCATGCCCAAGCATCGTCATGAGGATGCCGCAGCGCTGGTGGGGCAGACGATCCGGTTGGGCGAGCATGATTTGACCTTTGGTGACTTCCAGGTCAAGCAATTCAGTCCGCAGAGCACGCTGTTTTCCCGTTATGTGATAACCGGCGATGATGAAAGTGAAGAAGCCTTTGTCAGCCGCGTCTCGGCGGAGATGAAAGACATGGGAATCACGCTGCGCAAGGCGCTGTGTGGCATTGGTCACCAGTTTAATCTGGCGGAAGGGCCGGTGAACACCATGAGCATTATGGTGGCCGACCTTGACCCGGAAGAGGCCGTGACGCTACAGCAGCAGGGTTTAGGTGACGCGCAGAAGATGGGTTTTGGCCTGTTTATTCCCCATAAAGGTATCAAGGCGGTAGGCGATATGTCGGAAAGCAGCCATTTTGATGGAACTGCCTGATTCAGCTGGATTTCACGGTGATTTTTCAGCGGATACAGAGAAAAATACCTGCCGGGCCTGAATGAACAGGGTGTGCAATGTGCTGCGGGCAAGCCATGTTGTTGAAAATAAAGAAAAAATTAAACTATCCGTCCGTATTCCGCATAAAACGTGTTTATAAGTCCATATATAACTAATGGGATAAGTGACTTTAATCGGCTTTTATGATTAAGTATGCGCCCTAGAAATTACTTGTTTAACTTGATTATTTGGGACTGAGGCAACAATCATGGCACTTGAATCTGTTGAAAGAACTGACAAAGGTTACCTGGTAGACGCGAACGACTGGAACGAAGAAATTGCGGCTGAGCTTTTCGCTGAAGAAGGCATTGAGCCGACTGAGCGTCATTGGGACATCGTTAGATACGTTCGCGAAGAGACCCTGAGCGGCAACGAGCCTAACGAGCGTGGCATTATGAAAGCGATGGGTAAGCTATGGGGTGAAAAAGTGACTTCAAAGCTTATGTACGAAATGTTCCCTCTCATGCCATCCAAGCAGGGCCTGAAAATTGGCGGTTGCCCCATGTCTACACGCAAGGGCGGCTACTAGTAGTAAATAAATCGCCTCTATTCCTTATGGGGTAGAGGCATTTTTTCCTGAATGCAGCTATACTACGCTCACTCGCTGGGCCCACATTTGTGGATAAAGCCGCACACAAACGAATTCATGAGGTTAGAACCATGGCTGATAGAAATGCACTGATCAAAGAACTGATCGAAATGCAGAACAAATTCATCGAAAACGAGCACAAGAACGGCTTTAATGCCAAAGAGTACTTCACACCAGAGTCTGGCACAGTGCTGGACGGCTTCCGTGAAACTTTCCGTGATAAAGCGATGGAGCTGGTTGACGCAGCACATGCGGATAAGGGTTCTCACCGCTAGGATTCAGTTTCTGGATCTTATCTGTCAAAAAAGCCGAACACTGTTCGGCTTTTTTGTGCCTGGGTGACAGGCATTGTTTAGGCAACCTCTGAAAAATTCAGAGCTTTCTTAGGTACACCCTGCCTAGATTTCACTCCACATGCGCACCAGGTTGATATAGGTGTGATCGATTTTAACCACCTCCTCATCATCGGGGTATTTGCGCTGCAGTCGCTCACGGCTTTTATACAGGTTGTATAACAGTTCGCGCTTCTCCGCATCGCGAATCATGCTTTGTGCCCAGGTGACTGCAACCAGGCGTTCACCCTCTGTTACTTCCGCAACACGATGCAGTGAGCCGGATGGGTAGGTAATGGCGCTGCCCGCCGCCAGTTTGATCTGCTGCTCACCGGACTGGGTCTGAATCACAATTTCGCCGCCATTGTAATCGTCGGGTTCATTGAGAAACACGGTGGTTGATACATCGGTGCGATAACGCCCCTGCATGGGACCCATCACCGGATCATCCACATGAAAACCATAGGCTTCGCCCGGCTGATAGCGGGCATAGAATGGTGTGGCCTGGCGGTGTGGTAGTACCGCTGTCTGGTAGTCGGCATGGTTGAATAGCGCATTCATGACAATCTGGTTTAACTCCCCCTGCAGTTGCGAGTCAGCGGGCAGCTCGTGATTTTTTTTAACCTTGCGCGCACTGCTACCGGCACTGAGGCGGCCATCAATAAAGCGTGCACCATCGAGCAGTTGTCTGACCTTGCTCAGTTGTTGCGCGTTGAGTACATCGGGGATGGCTAATAACATTAAAGTCTCACTGTGTGTCGGGTCTAAATGAAGGCAGCTCTGGTATACTACCGCGTTTTACAAGCTGCGAAGCAGAGTGATTTTATGCAATTCAATATTACCATTGATCAGCAACTCTATACACTGGATATCCCCGAGGCGGTGATTGAAGAAGCCCAGACCTTTATTGCAGATATGGACAGGGATTTTGACCGCGGCCTGCAACTGGGGCGTTACTGGATTGACGAGCCAAGCGCAGAACAGCGCTGCCAGGTTGCCGCGAATAAAATCGTCAATGCACTGCACCAGGAAAACGTGCGTCTGTTCTATATAATGGCGGCCTATATTCTGCACAAGTTTCCTGGCCTGAAAATGGTCACTGTGGATTCAGATTGCGAAATTGACGAGATCGATATCGTAAGTGAATAAGTACATGAATGAGTTGTATCATGGCCGATTTATTTTCAATGAAATCTCCGCTGATGATTCGCCTTCCCGGTGGTGAAGGCCAGGTCATGGCTGAATACTTCAGGCATCCGCAGGGCTTGCTGTATTTTGATCTGTTCTGG
>JBFFND010000031.1:0-11794 GCA_041563375.1 Gammaproteobacteria bacterium
CATGATGGTTTCCTTAAGGGTATGGGGCACGATATTCAACTCAAAAGCACAGCCGTCCACCTTGTTCACGGTAAGACTGACCCCATCCACCGTGATCGAGCCTTTCATTGCAATGTACCTGGCCAGGGAGGCCGGTGCTTCAATCACAAAGCGCACCGAGCGCGCATCGTCTTCACGCGCCACTACCTTGCCCAGACCATCCACATGGCCGCTGACCAGGTGCCCGCCGAGGCGGGTCTGCAGGGTCAGCGCCTTTTCCAGGTTGACCCGGCTACCCACGCCCAGCTGCCCAAGCGAAGTCAGTGACAGGGTCTCGCCGGACACATCGGCGCAATAGGCATTGTCACGCAGTTCAATCGCGGTGAGACAGACACCGTTCATGGCAATGCTGTCGCCCAGTTGCACATCGGACATATCCAGCTGGCCGGTTTCAATCCAGATGCGCGCATCACCGCCCTTGTCTTCAATTGACTCAATGCGACCCACAGACTGAATAATACCTGTAAACATATGTGACCTTTACGTGTGTGCTTTAACTGCGGATTAGCCGTCCTGCAGATCAATCAGTTGAATACTCATCGGCAGTGCCGAGGCATTATTGAATTCTGCACCGGCTTCCACGCCGGCACGGGCAATGTCTTCTGCCGAATCCAGCCGCTCATAAAGTGCATGCATCGCACCCAGCGCAAACTCCGAGCCTGAGCCGATGGCCCAGAACTTGGTGTACTCGCTGACTTCACGCAATGAATAGACGCCGAAAATACCTTTGCCATTGCAGATCAGTGCATCAATGTGCGTGGCCTCATACGGGTCGTCTTCCTCATCCTTGGCATTGAGAAAGTAATGTTCTTTCAACACCGGATGCAGGGCACGGAAAGTTTCAAAAATGCCCAGGCGGGAATCAAAGTCAATTTCGACCTTGTCATCCGCCAGCACCGACTCCATCACCAGTGCATGGGCGGCACTGCCCACGATACCGAAGTAACCACCGGGATAGGCCTGCACCTTGTCATAGGCACGGTCATATTCCGACCCCATGCGCAGGTCACCGAAGGTGGTTAAACTGTCGGCAGCGATGCAGGCCTTACCGTTTTTTCTGACCACGACTATTGTGGACATAAGCGTCTCTCTTTATTGATATCAATCTGTTCGTGTGGTTTGCTGCAACCCATCTCGGATGAGTATCGCAACTTAATGTTTTTCGTCATAAACCGGTCGTGCGGTGATACGCCAGTCCTTACCCACCGCCCTGATCTGTGTAATGTCCAGGCTGATGCGCTCTGCCATGGCCGACAGGCCGGGTAGATGAAACAGGGCTCGGCCTGCATTACCCATAATATGCGGCGCCATATAAATCACAATCTCGTCCAGCAGCTTCTGCTCCAGCAGTGCACCACACAGCTCACTGCCCGCTTCCACATGCACTTCATTAGCCTGCAGCTCTGCCAGGTAACGCAGTACTTCGCGCAAATGAAGTTTATCTGCCCCTCTGGGCAAGGTCACCAGTTGCGCCTCGGTAAAACCGCTGTCCGCCGTATAATGCTGATGGGTAAAGACAACGGTGGGAGCCATGCCAGCTGCCTGTGTAAATATCTGGCTGTTGGCAGGACTTTTCAACTCACTATCAATTACCGCACGTAGTGGCTGATGTGGTTCACAGTCCAGCCCCAGCTGCTGTGCATCCAGTCGCACATTCAACTGCGGATTATCGGCAATCACCGTGCCACTGCCGGTTAAAATCACCGAGCTTCTGGCACGCAGGCGCTGCACATCGTTGCGCGCCGCTTCGCCAGTAATCCACTGGCTTTCACCGGAGGCCATCGCCGTGCGGCCATCCAGGCTCATCGCCAGCTTGGCCCGCACATAGGGCAAGCCGCTCTGCATGCGCTTGATAAATCCGGGATTCAACGCCTCGGCGTCCGTCTGCAATACACCACACTCGACTTCAATACCTGCCTGACGCAGCTTTTCCAGGCCCTGCCCCGCCACCAGCGGATTGGGATCCTGCATTGCACACACCACCCGTGTGACGCCGGCATCAATTAATGCATCGGCACAGGGCGGGGTTTTACCGTGATGGCTGCAGGGCTCCAGGCTGACATAAGCCGTTGCCCCGGCCGCCTGCGCACCCGCCTGTTGCAATGCCACGATTTCTGCATGGGGTCCACCGGCCTGCAGGTGATAACCCTCGGCAATCACCTGCTCACCGCGCGCGATAACACAACCCACCCGTGGATTGGGCTGGGTGGTATACAAGCCACGCCGGGCCAGCTGAATGGCGCGTGACATGTGCTGATGATCAAGGGCTGGCTGGTTCATGAAATAGCGAATGGCTTATCGATACACTTAATTAACTTTAAATGGATTAACGGTGGAATGCTGACGATGAGAAACTACTGCTGTTCCAGTTTTTCAATCATTTTGCGAAAGGCATCGACGTCTTCGAAACTCAGGTACACCGAGGCAAAACGGATATAGGCCACGTGGTCCAGCTTCTGCAGCTCTTCCATGACCCATTCGCCGATGGTGCGCGCATCCACTTCCCGCTCACCCGCCGAGAGTAATTTATGCTTGATATGGCTGATACTCTCTTCAATTTTCTCAATGCTCACCGGGCGTTTTTCCAGCGCCTTGGTGAGACCGGAACGCAGCTTGATTTCATCAAACATCTGCCGTGTACCGTCCTGCTTGATAATCCGCGGCATACTCAGTTCGGCGGTTTCATAGGTGGTAAAACGCTCACCGCATTCAACACACTCGCGGCGACGTCGGACCTGGTCACCATCCCCACCAAGACGGGAATCGACCACTCGGGTATCGGGTGCTTTACAGAACGGACAGTGCATATCAGTTTTCTTTTGTAATTTCAGGGCAGAACGGCATTGAACAGGTCTGCCTCAGGCACTCGCCCGCAACGGGCGAGCAGCGGATTATTTTTTATACACAGGCAGTCGGGCACAGATTTCGGACACCTTGCCCTTAACCTCATTGATCACCGCCTCATCCTGCATACTGGCAATCACATCACACATCCAGCCCGCCAGTTCGGTTGATTCCTGCTCGTTAAAGCCACGGGTGGTCAGGGCCGGTGTACCCACACGAATACCGGAGGTCACAAACGGCGACTGCGGATCATCGGGCACCGAGTTCTTGTTCACCGTAATATGCGCCTTACCCAGTGCCGCTTCTACATCCTTGCCGGTTAAGCCCGCCTTGATAAAACTCACCAGGAACAGATGGTTTTCAGTGCCATTGGAAACCACGTCATAGCCGCGATCCATAAACACTTTAGCCATGGCCTGGGCATTTTTAACTACCTGTTTCTGGTAGTCCACGAAGCCGGGCTCCATGGCTTCCTTGAAGGCCACTGCCTTGGCGGCAATCACATGCATCAAAGGACCACCCTGTGAACCGGGGAAAATGGCCGAGTTGAATTTTTTGGTAATCTCGTCGTTGGCTTTGGCCAGGATAATACCGCCACGGGGACCGCGCAGGGTTTTGTGGGTGGTTGAGGTCACCACATCCGCAATCGGTACCGGGTTGGGGTAAATACCCGCCGCCACCAGACCCGCCACGTGGGCCATATCCACCATCAGGTAGGCACCGACTTCATCGGCGATATCACGGAATTTCTGCCAGTCCATGATCTTGGAATAAGCAGAGAAACCGGCAATGATCATTTTCGGTTTATGCTCACGAGCCAGTGATGCCACTTCTTCATAATCCACCTCGCCCGTGGCGGGGTTCAGGCCATACTGCACCGCGTGGTAGATCTTGCCGGAGAAGCTGACATGGGAGCCGTGGGTCAGGTGACCACCGTGGGCCAGGCTCATACCCAGCACCGTATCACCCGGCTCGCACAGTGCCATATACACCGCGGCATTGGCCTGTGAACCGGAGTGCGGCTGCACATTGGCGTAATCGGCGGAGAACAACTGCTTAACCCGGTCTATCGCCAGCTGCTCTGCCTTGTCGACATATTCACAGCCGCCGTAGTAACGCTTGCCGGGGTAACCTTCGGCGTATTTATTGGTCAGCACCGACCCCTGGGCCTGCATCACCCGAGGGCTGGTGTAGTTTTCGGAGGCAATCAATTCGATGTGATCTTCCTGACGCTGTGTTTCTTCATTGATGGCATCCATCAACTCGTCGTCATAACCCTGAATCGTCATATCTGCTGAAAACATTGTAATCTCCGAAAATCGTCAAAAATCGACTTTAATGGCGTAACACAGGGCAAAAGACCGCCATGCGATGCTGCCTGTAAAAGGCGCATAGCATAGCTTATATAGGGGATTGAGACCAGAAAAACTACCAGATATAGACTTATTCGCCGGATTCCTGCGCAGGCATTGAAATTACACCACGCTCACGATCCAGTTTGTAACCCTCGGGCAGTGATTTACTGTCATCCGCTGATTTATAGCTGGCAGGATCACCCACATTCAGCAGGATACTGAAGGCCCGGCTCTGCAAGCGACCGTCCACCCGTACGCTGACCAGCACATCAATGTGCAGGCGCCCTTCCTGCAACGCAGTGACGCTCACAGGCAGTGTATGCACCACGCCCTGTGAGGTACTGAATTCATGTTCCGCAGCAGTGTTCATCTGCAGACCGCTGTCATGGTTGATGCGTACCTGCATCAGGTCGCCCGCCATGCGGCTGCTCAGGTTCAGCTCCAGTGTCACGGTCTCACCCGGCTGCACAGGCCCCGGCTGGACGTAGCGAAGATCAATCCCGGCATGGGGCTTGGTATAGCCCGTAGCGGTTTTATCACTGTGTTTATGAACCGTTGTCTGCTGCTGCGAGTCTTTATTGTTCTGATCGCTGCTTGCATGATCCAGCGGTGTGGACATGCCGCTTAGAAACAGCGTCGAAGCAAGAATACTGATAAGCGTGTATTTGGTTTTCATAGCTTTACTGATTCGTTTTGTGTTGTGATTCATCTGCGTGTGTATTGAGCCTTTATTCAGTCACTTAAGTAAACACTATACTCGAGTAAGCGTAAAACAGGTCTCGGTAGTGGCTGTTGGTGCGGTCGGAGCCAAATCCGGGTCGGTATAGCTGTGCTCGCGCAATTCCAGAATATATTCTTCACCGCTCAGCAGAAATGCATCAAAATTTTCAGAGTTGGTAACCCAGGACTCGGCAACCGCGAGCAACTGACCTTTGTGGTAGAGGTACATATCCGGGTTAGACGGGTTCAGGCCACTTTGCCACACGGCTTCAAATGTATATGACGCTGTTGCTGGCGCGGTAAAGCGCACGTAACGACTCACTCCCAGGCCATTGTAACCACCGTGCACGCGGGTGCTACACGCCTCAATTCCTGTAGACAAATTGCTACCATCGAGATAGGGCGGCAGTTGAATATTAGATCCGCTGGCGGCAGTCGCATCCGTACCAAAATCATCGATGATTGACTGTGTAATATCCTGTGCAGCGAGTAAGCTATCTACTGTGTTCCCATCAATCGAAGGTAATGATTTAAAAGCATTGATAAAACTGAACAGGCTGGTAAAGGCTGTTGTATCAGGAATGCCATCTACCAGCACCTGGTGAATCTCGTCAAAGCCCAGGTTAAAAGCATCATTGCTGTCACTCGCCATATCGTAAAAATCATACAGCACCGACTGCACCGAACACTCATTATACCAACCATCGACATCATAATTACTGTAGATATTGCAGTTATTATTTTCGACATTAATGGTGAAACCCGCAGTTAACGCCTGGGAATCACGGTAAATCGGGTCATCCAGCACCATTGCAGAAAAAGCATTACCAAAGCCTTCACTGAAAGCCACACGAATATCCAGAATATCACCACCGGAATGGGGACCACCAATAGAATCATCCCGTGAAAAAGCCCCCTGGAAATAATGTCCCCACTCGTGTGCCACCACATGCTCATCAAATTCATCGGTGTCAGACAGGTTTCCCAGCAGGGTGATGGTTTTTGTGCGGTCACTGTAAAAACTGCCCTCCGAACTGGTTGCACTCCACTTAATTTTTAGCGGCGGGAAAACCGCGTTTGAACTGGCCTGCATCACCAGCTGCATCGACTTGTAAACTGTATCCAGAATGGCAAAAGGCGCGGCAATACGAGCTGAAGTATAACTTGTTCCATCTGAACCGGATGGCGCATGCAGGTTTCGAGTGAGCGAAGTAGTCACATCAAATAAACTACTGTCCAGCGCAAACACCAGATCAACTGCCTGTCGCTCATCCACAACTTTGACATCCCAGGCCGGGGTCCCGGTTTTTAACATTTGTGCTTTGGCTCGCACCAGCAAACCGCTGGTGCCGGCGGGCACTGACAGACTGTAATTTCCGTTATCGTCGGTGGTGGTAGAGGACAACACGGAATTGCACACTGCTTCAACCGTAATATGGCGCGCGGGTTGAATGGTGGTAGCTGGAAAATCCAGCGCACCTGAGGCATCCAGTGGCACACGATCGAATGTGATGGAGCCACTCACAGTAACATTGCTGCCCGAACCGGCCACACAGCTTACCGTTGAACTACCGCCTCCACTACAACCAGCCAACCCCAGTACAAATACCAGAATCCATACAAAAGAAACACTAAACTTCAAATCAGTTGGCTCCATTAAAACCGTCCTGAAACAGCCCGGCTAATACTCAGCGTTAATATTTTTTATGATAAGCCACTTCAGGCGCATATTTTCAGACGTCAATCACGTATAATTCGGCCATTATTCAGAATACCACCATTACTTTATAACCATCAGACCAGGCGAATACAATTTAAATCCTATGGCACAGTATATCTACACGATGAATGGGGTGGGCAAAGTTGTTCCACCTAAAAAAGAACTATTGAAGAACATCAACCTGAACTTCTTCCCCGGCGCCAAGATTGGTGTGCTGGGCTATAACGGCGCGGGTAAATCGACCCTGCTGCGCATTATGGCGGGCGTAGACACCGACATTATCGGTGAGGCACGCCCGCAACCGGGCATCAATATCGGCTACCTGCCCCAGGAACCCCAGCTGGATGAGAGCAAGGATGTGCGTGGCAATGTAGAAGAAGGCCTGAAAGAAGTTAAAGAGGCCCAGGCCAAACTGGATGAGGTCTATGCCGCCTACGCCGAGCCGGACGCGGATTTTGATGCACTGGCTGCGGAACAGGCACGACTGGAGAACATCATTCATGCTGCCGATGCCCACAATCTGGACAATAAACTGGAAATCGCCGCCGACGCGCTGCGACTGCCACCCTGGGATGCCGATGTAAGCAAGCTGTCAGGTGGTGAACGCCGCCGGGTTGCACTGTGCCGCCTGCTGCTGTCCGCGCCTGATATGCTGATTCTGGACGAACCCACCAACCACCTGGATGCGGAATCCGTGGCCTGGCTGGAACGTTTTCTCAAGGAATTCCCGGGCACCGTGGTGGCGGTTACCCACGACCGTTACTTCCTCGACAATGTGGCCGGCTGGATTCTGGAACTGGACCGTGGCCAGGGCATTCCCTGGGAAGGCAACTACTCATCCTGGCTGGAACAGAAAGAAAAACGCCTGGAACAGGAAGAGAAAAAGGAAGCCGGCCGACAGAAGGCGATCAAGGCCGAGCTGGAATGGGTGCGCTCCAATGCCAAGGGCCGTCATGCCAAGAGTAAGGCACGTCTGTCGCGCTTTGAAGAGCTGCAGTCCGACGATTACCAGAAGCGCAGTGAAACCAAGTCGCTGTATATTCCACCGGGGCCCCGCCTGGGCGACCTGGTGGTGGAAGCCAATGGTATCAGCAAGAGCTTTGGCGACCGCCTGCTGTATGAAAACCTGAATTTCAATCTGCCCAAAGGCGGCATTGTGGGCATCATTGGCCCCAACGGTGCCGGTAAGACCACCCTGTTCCGTATGATCACCGGCGAGGAACAACCGGATTCCGGTGAATTCCGCGTGGGCGAGACGGTGGAGATTGCCTATGTGGACCAGAGCCGCGACACTCTGGATGGCGACAAGACCGTGTGGGAGGAAATTTCCGATGGCCTGGACACCATCACCGTGGGCCGTTACACCACGCCATCCCGCGCCTATGTAGGCCACTTCAACTTCCGCGGTGAAGACCAGCAGAAATACATCAAGCAACTGTCCGGTGGTGAGCGCAACCGGGTGCACCTGGCCAAGCTGCTGAAAAAAGGCGGCAACCTGCTGCTGCTCGACGAACCCACCAACGACCTGGACGTGGAAACCCTGCGTGCACTGGAAGAAGCGGTACTCGACTTCCCCGGCTGTGCGGTGATTATCTCCCACGACCGCTGGTTCCTTGACCGCATTGCCACCCACATCCTGGCATTTGAAGGCGACTCACAGGTGACCTGGTTTGAAGGTAACTACTCGGATTACGAGGAAGACCGCAAACGTCGCCTCGGAGATGCTGCCATGAACCCGCACCGCATCAAGTACAAGCCGTTGAAATAAAGCCGCCAATAAAAAACCCGCTACTGCGGGTTTTTTATTGCCAATGACGAACGACGAAGGACTAACGACTAAGGACTAAATCGGACCCCGGTACCACCGAGTCCGCAGTAGCCATTGGGATTTTTCGCCAGGTACTGCTGGTGGTACTCCTCGGCATAGTAAAATGGACCTGCGGGCATAATCTCGGTGGTGATACGCCCCTGCCCGGCAGCATCCAGCCGCTGCTGGTACTGCTGCAACAACTGCTCCGCCGTAGCCTGCTGTTCAGGGCTCAGATAATAAATAGCGGAGCGATACTGGGTTCCCTGGTCATTTCCCTGACGCATCCCCTGTGTGGGGTTATGGGACTCGAAAAACAGCTTCACCAGGGTCTCGTAGCTCACTCTGGATGCATCAAACACAACCAGCACCACTTCATTATGACCGGTCATCCCGCTACACACTTCCTGGTAACTCGGATTAGGCGTGAAGCCACCGGCATAACCCACCGCGGTTGAATAGACACCGGGCTGTTGCCAGAAACAACGTTCCGCGCCCCAGAAACAGCCCAGGCCAAAGATCGCCTGTGACAGCTTCGCATCGAACGGCGGCCTGATACGATGACCGTTGACAAAGTGATGTTCCGCTACCTGCATTGGCTCATCACGTCCAGGCAGCGCGTCTTCGCGACTGGGTAGTTGTAGTTTTTTATTGAATGAGAACATGGCTGATCCCTGTTTGTTTACACTCAGCTTACGCACAGCGGGTAAAAAATCAAACATGGTATTCAGGGGTTTTAACATAAACCTCAGCTTATGATGCAGCTGGCTTAGCCGTCGTTTCCCAGTCGCTTTATAAGTAGCTTCTTATTTACAAAAAACCTGTACAAAATATTTGTGCAACTGTGGGTAACCTGAATGAGTTACGCATAACTTAGTAGCAACCACTATTAGAAAAAATATCCGCTGAGAATAACAAAAACAACGGCCATTAAACATAAGGCTTTTAAAATAAGCTTGATTTTATGTTTTAAATGAGGCAATTTTCTAATAACGGACGTCACTGGACATTTTTTATAAAGCACGGATTGATCATGCTTTATACATCTGCGTAAAGAAGATAACAGTACTGTTGTTTAATGCAGGCAGAATAAGGCAGGCTGATTTTCTAATTCATCAGGCATTAATAATGATATAGTAATGCCAAATGACATAAAACAATAACATGCAAGAGGTTTGGCATGAACGACTCAGTCGATGTACAACCCGCAACTGATCGCCGGGCACGCACTAAAAGAGAAATCAAGCAGCTGATCAATGAACGCAATGAAGTGCTGGCACTGTATTGCAGCCTGGCAGGTTGCGATGGCAACCGGATTACTTCAGCGGATAATATTGAGGTAGAAAGTTTGCAGGAGTTCTGCCAGTTATTGATTGACTACATTGCCACCGGCCATTTCGAGCTCTACAGCCGCATTTCAGAAGGCAAGGAACGTCGCACCGAAATCATTAAACTGGCCAATGCCATCTATCCACGCATCGAACGCACCACCGCACTGGCGGTTGAATTCAATGACACCTACGATGGTGGCAATAATTTCACCGACGAACTGAAAAACCAGTTGCCAACACAGCTTTCCATTCTGGGGGAAGAGCTGGCAACACGTATCGAACTGGAAGATCAGCTGATCAATACGCTGCTCTCGCCCGCACCTGAAGCCGATGCAATGATGCAATAAAAAATCCCACTGCCATTATGAACCTGCGGCCTCAACCAGAGGCCTGATAATAAAGCAGTGGTGAATTTTCTGATTCCGCTTAAAATCCTCAGGAATCGTTTTCGAACTGATATCCTGCACATCAAATTGCTGCTGTAACTGCTCACTGAGTTTAAAGCGGCGAAAGTTATTTGAGAAAATAATCTCACCACCCTCTGCCAGCAACTTCATCGCCATTTCAATCAACTGCTGGTGATCCTTCTGCACATCAAACACCTGCTCCATCGACTTCGAATTGGAGAAGGTGGGCGGATCAATAAAAATCAGATCATATTGCTGTTTAGTCTCCAGCGCCCTGGCTAGCCACTGCATACAGTCTGCCTTGATAAACTGATGCTGGTCCGTTAGCAGATTATTCTGCCTGAAATTGCGCTTGCTCCAGTCAATATAGGTGTTGGACATATCAACACTGGTGGTTTGTGCGCCGGCAGCAGCCGCATACAGGGAAACGGATGAAGTATAGGAAAACAGATTTAAAAAACGTACCGGCCTTTCTGCTGAACGAACCTGATCATACACCATGGCGCGGGTTGTGCGGTGATCCAGGAACAAACCGGTGTCAAGAAAATCGGTTAAGTTCACCTGGAACTTCAGGCCGTGTTCTTCTATCAAAAACACATGTTTTTCTTCGCCCAGTTTTTCATACTGCGCCAGGCCTTTCTGCTGACGACGGGTTTTCACAATAATGTGGCTTTTATCGATAGCCAGCACCTCGGGTATTACGTCGATTAACAGGTCAAAACGAAAACGTGCCTTATTAAGCTCTATTGTGGATGGTGCCTGATATTCCTGCACATGTACCCAGTCACCATACACATCGATCGCTGCTGAATACTCCGGAATGTCCGCATCATACAAACGGTATGCAGTAATATTGTTTTTCTTTGCCCAGCGCTGCAGGTGTTTGGCATTTTTTTTCAGACGATTGAGAATTGCATTGCGCTGTTCATTGTATTTTTCATCACGCTCAATGCGCTTCTCTTCCGGTAAGGCCGGTCGAATCTGGTACTGATGTAATTTACATTTAATTGCACCATTATAGAAACTGTTACTGCGATGGGCACGTAGGCCAATGTGCTTTACCAGCTCATCATTGGCGGTAAACAGTGCAATGCGCCAGTCGGGAAAGTGTTCACGCCAGCACTCGCCCATTTCCGAATACAGGTGTTCCAGTTCACGCTTTTCCCCCAGTCGTTCACCGTAGGGCGGATTGACTATCACCATGCCAGGTTGATGGGCAAACGGATGTGACTCATCCTGTATCGCCTGGCAGCTCTGGCTGAAATCTTTCTGTTCGATTGTAATCAGGTCCTGCAGGCCGGCGGAATGCACATTCTGTTTGGCGGCGGCGACCGCATCACGGGAGGCATCATAGCCAATAAAGCGGATTGATATTTCATCAGTACTGCGACTGAGTTTTTTCGCATCCTGCACGAGCGTATTCCACAACTCGGGCTGATGACCTTTCCAGTTAAGAAAGCCGTAATATTTGCGCTTTATGCCCGGCGCAAGATTCAGACACATCTGCGCTGCTTCAATTAGAAAGGTTGCCGAACCACACATGGGGTCGAGTAGATTGACGGCGTTATCCG
>JBFFND010000032.1:0-11610 GCA_041563375.1 Gammaproteobacteria bacterium
AATCATCCAGCTTGGGGGCTTCTTTACAGCCCATGGGCGCTTTCAGGATCGAGAAAATGGTACCCACGGAGATGTTCACGTCGATGTTTGAAGAGCCGTCCAGCGGGTCGAACATCAGCAGGTACTCGCCGCGCTCCTTGGCAGGCACGTCGATGGGGTCATCCACTTCTTCAGAACCCATACCGGCGACCAGGCCGCTCAGTGCCAGGTGGTCAGCCATGATATCGTTGGTGATAATATCCAGCTCTTTCTGGGTTTCGCCCTGAACATTCTCGGAACCCGCCACACCCAGTACACCGGACAGCTCGCCGCGGCTAACCGTGGCAGCAATTTCCTTACAGGTGATGCTGACTTCATGAATCAGCTCGATCAGGTCATAGGGCAGATCCACACCTGCACGTTTTTCGTGCAGCAGAAACTGCTTTAACTTCATACCAGTTGTCATAATACGACTCCGTTATTCGTCTTTAGGCGCGACAGCACGGTCTCTTGCAGAGTACCCGTGTCGGTCCTGTGTAAACTTCAGACCAGAAAAGTCGCCCCGTAAACTACTGGGAGAAAGCTTTCGCCGGCCAACAAAAATTGGGGCGGTATATTACCATATAAGTAAATTATGTATATGTAATTTTTGCCGCGCACAGGCGACACAAAGCCGCCCGGCTGATGAAAAGCGCTATTTATACCACGATAACCCAGAATAATGGAGTGAATAATCAAGCCTGTTCAGCACACCGCCCCTGAAAGCCGACGCGAGGGCAACCCGTGCCATAGCGCTTGTAGCACGGGCATTTCTTAATTAGCATGCAAGCTCTACCCAAAAGGCCCAACCATGCGCGATTTTTTTGAAAAAATACCCCTGGTACTGCTCGCCGCCATTGCCCTGCTGATGGCACTGGCACCGTTTGTACCCGAACCCCATTTATGGCAGAAGCTGAAAATGCTGTTTGCTGGCACCCTGGTGAAGCCCATCGATATATTCGATCTGTTCTGGCACAGCCTGCCACTTACCCTGTTTTTAATTAAACTGTGGTTTGTGTTAAACCCGAAACCAAAACATTAAGCAATCACAAGCGATTGCTACACAGGCCACAGCACCATGATCAAACTACGCAATTTTTTCTTTAATATCTTTATCGGCGGTGTACTGGTATTACTGCCGGTTATTATTATCTGGCAGATCCTGCAGTGGCTGTTTACCCTGTTTGAGGAAAGCACCCGCCCACTCACCTTTTACCTGGCCTCCGAGTTTTCACTCAACCAGACACTGGCCCTGGTCACCAGCCTGGTGCTGGTGTTTATCCTGTTCTCGATCATCGGCATGATCGTGCGCACGCAGATCGGCAATAACCTGTTCCAGATCACCGAACGTATCCTGCTGTTTAAAATTCCCGGCTATAAAACCGTCAAGGAAATCACCGACCAGATCAGTGGCAAACAGAAAGGCCTGTTTCGCCAGGTGGCTCTCATCAATGTGGGCAACACCGGCGTCACTGCCACCGGTTTTGTCACAGATGAAATCGACGAAGAACATTCAACCGTTTTCATTCCCTGCGGCCCCAACCCCACTACCGGCTTTATTCTGCATGTAGACAACAAGGACATCACCGTACTGGATGTAACGGTGGAAAGCGCAATGAAAACCGTAATATCCTGTGGCTCCGGCTCGGCCAGGCTTATTTTTAAACAGGAAACCCAGGCTTCTGAAATTAAAACAAAATAAACGCCAGTCCCACCAGCAGCGCAGGTGAGCCCTGCGCTGACAGCCTCATTGCGATGAATGCATCGCTGCTAACCAGGTGCTGGATTGCAGCAACAAAAGCGGCATTGTTCCTCGTCGCTTAGCATCACCTTGATTACCCATCGATAGAGCCATCAGGCATTTAGAGTTAAATATTTTTATCGGCCTGCCGATTTAACCACCAGGCGTGAATACCTGATACGTCGCGTCCACTCAACAACATCCCTGTCATCCTTTAGCAGATATTATCTATAACCAGGGTATCCATAGGCTCCATTATTTGGCGCATAGTAATAGATTGGTGCTGGCGGGTAGCCCTGAGCAGGGTGATAAGGATTATAACGCTGATATTGAGCATAGGGCATGGGTTGCGCTGGCTGGCGATTTGCCCCGGCATGTTGCTGATATGGGTTAATACCCGAATGGTATTGCGCCTGTTGAGATGCCTGGTTATTTACCCATCTCGCCTGCTGTTCCTGGACCTGCCTGAGGTACTGCTCACGTTGCTTTTCCATTTCAGCTCGCTGCTTTTCAATCTCTGCCTGCCGATCTATTACCCACTGTGGTGAGCCCATGGATGTAGCCGGCGCCGATGGATTATTTAGCCTGTTTGCATGGTATTGCTGATACTCAGATCTTCTTTTTTCGAACTCAGCACGCTGTCGTTCTATCCAGTCTGGTTGTTGATTATATTGAGGCTGGTACTGATGGATAGCATAATCACCAGGCTGTGTAGCAAGCGGTGAATCCGTGCTGGCTGTAGCTGGAATATAATCAGTGCTATTTGTACTGCTCGCAGCATCCTTCGAGGCTGTTGTCTCCAATGAATTATCAAATGACAAGTATTTATTCAACTCATCCGGCATATATACATAGGCAATTACAGCAGCAACAGGCAATGCCAGTAATACGGTAATCAACATCGGGGATGCCAGGCCTGAACGCTTGCCTTTCCTGGTTTTATGTGCGGTATAAGCAGTCTCTTTACTGGTGTAACCCTGCTGATTGGAGGTAGGGCCTTCTGCGTTATTGTCTGCAGCGTCCGCATTCTTATTTTCCACATTCTTGTTGGTCATATTTTTCACCTATCTAAATTAGTGCAATTAATGAATACAGGCGCCATCACCATGGCATATAAGAATTCATAAACTGCATGGGCCTGGAAACACTGTTATTCATAACAGCCACTTCATGTCGCATCTGGTTAACAGAAACACTCATATTTCTGACATGCGTGTTCATTTCCTGCATGGTGGCAGATTGAACATGCATGGTTTGAGTCATCACCACCATGTTTTTAGATACGGAATCCATATGCACAACAACCTCCTGCATATTTTCACCTATTCTGCTCATTTCATCCGCTACTTTAGAGACATCACTTGTAAGACTATAAACCAGGAAGAACCCGTAGGTTGCCAGCAGTATAAATGCAAACATTGAAGGATAAACGATCATCTCCCAGCGTCGTGCGCTGGCAGTGAAGGTTCTAGTAAGCTCATTCATACTCTCACTGAGAACATTTTCTACACTATCCTTGATCGTATCGTCATAATATCCAAACATGGATAATTTCTTATCGCAGCGATTTGGATCATTTGGGCAGCTATCCGGATCTCCTGTACAACCCTCAAGACCAGGCTCACACTCGATTGATTCGATAATGACATCTCTTACAGATTTTATTTTCTTTTTAGGTTTTGCGTTATCAGACATAACATCTATCCATTAATTTTATAATCTACTATCCAGATATTTTCTGTCTTAGTAGTTGAGCACTATCGGAATCAAGACCCTGTATAAGCTGCAGCAAATAATTAACCTGATCACCTTTATTTATTGCGAGTAAACGAATTGCAGCTTCATAATACGCCTTACCTGCCTGTTTCCACTCACCCTGCGCATAGTAAATATTACCTAACTCACCATATACATCGGGATTGCTGTCCTCGATATTCGCAAGATATAAATACAGTTTCTCTGCGCTCTGTATGTCACCACTCCAGTATGCCATCCTCGCCGATTTGAGAAGCTCACGAACAGATTCAGCGGACTTATCATCAGCCAGCCCATTTCCAGGGGAGCTATCACCCTCACTGGATTTAAGCTTATCTGCGACATCTACAGCACCTGATATACTTACATCCTGTTTATTGATAGAAGGATCATTTGCAGGGCAATTTTCACTGACTTTATTCAATGCCATATCGACTCTTGTGTTGAGAAGGTCAATGCTATCAGACAGCTTCTCAATCAGCTCAACTGTAACTAGCTGGCCAGCAGCCTGGGCAGACTGATCAGGCTCAACAACATCATCTTCGGGCAAGGCGTGCGCGCCCTGCTTATCTAACTGCTGTTGTTCGATTGAGCCAACCTCATTCAATGTCTCAACTTCATCCTGACCTGCAACCTCAGTAGTTACTTCTGGATTTTCAGCAATCCCGCAGTCCACAGATTCAACCACCTTCAATTCGGCGTCCGATTGATGAGCAGGCAGCGTAACTCTGGCCGTATAAACAGGAATTGATATATTCATCTGTTTTTCGATATATGTCTGAGCGTCATCAATATATTGATTAATGTGCGACTGGAATATTGCACCTCTAAAATAAACCAATAGAGATATCGCCAGCATGAAAAGCAGAATTTCAAGCGATCGCACCAGGTATTTTTTAAATCTCATCATTTATGCCTCATTTCTAATTCATTAATTCCGGATACAACGCTTCCGCAAACTTGTTAAACTCATCTGCACCTTTGCTCTTCCCTGCCAGCTCAACTATCGACAGACCTTCACTAAGCGCACGCCTGAAGCCTGTTCTCTGGCACAACCTGTGCGGCATAACTTTGACTGAACCGAGCATATCCAGCACCTGCTCGGCCTCATCCGACTCTCTAACCGAACGGTGCGTATCTGCTCTGTTAATGAAAGCAATCAACTCAGGCTCTTCTCTATCAACACAGGACTCACGCACAATTTTAAGAAATCGCTGAGTTGCCCATACATCGGGCTGACTTGGCTGCACAGGAATAACAACTCTATCAGCCGCCCCTATAGCCTGCTTCATTGCAAGCATATTAGCCGCCCCCACATCAACCAGCACATAACCCTTATGCTTATCAAGATTTAACCTTGCACTATCATCTGGGACAGTATTAATTATTAATCCAGGTTCCGTTCCGTCTTCCATTCTCACCTGGGCAACATCATTCAGCGTTCTCTGCGGATCAAGATCATACACAGCAACCTTCTTACCTTTTAATAGAATCCAGATTGCAAGATTGAATGCAACTGTACTTTTACCAGAGCCACCTTTTAAATTCGCAATGACAGTTATCACTGATACCTCACTTTAAACTCAATACCGACTCTGCTTATGAGCGTGCTCTTTAATATACCCAACAGGCGGCTCAAACAGATCAGGCGGCTGTTTACCAACTTTTATATTTACCAGCTCCCTGTAAAATCCGTTGGGCAGCTCTTCTTTTACTGCTATCTTCAGCTTAGTGTCATACCACTGATATGATTTTATCGTCTGCCCATCAGGCCTGCTTAATGTACGTTCCCATTTCTCTACATCTCGCGAATTGACCTTTTCCTTCTTTATCATTTTTAATTCAGCCACCGACCCATCGGGGAAAAATTCTCTAATCGCCAGCTTCCTGTCTTTATCGATCCAGTGCAGTGTTCTTGTTTTTCTATTGTTTTCATCAGAAACAATTTGCCACTTTTCTGTTTTAATTCCATCAATTGTTTCTTCGCCAGTTTTTTCACAAACTGAATCTTTAATCTGCCCACATGGGCTCTCACTCGTCTCCTTGCTTACCCCGGGAAACGTTCTTTCCTGAAATGACCGCGTGTGATCGTTTATAAGCAAGGCAAGTCCTTGTTCGGGAAATACAATCTCCGTCATTCTGTAACCATTCACCAGCATATCTCTGCGCACAGCATGCTCACCGACAAACAGCTGTGTTTTTCGCACATCCTGCTGATTCAAACTAACTACTGCCTCAGCCGAAAATTCGAGTGATCCAGACATAACACTCGGTATATCTGCAACAAATAAAGCTGTAGTCAGAATAAATAGTTTTTTTAGTGTTCGCATATCATCACCGGTAACTTTAAAACGTCCCATTAACAATAAAAGGCTAGAGAAAGTCACATCCCTGTGAGGTCTCTAGACACACCGCAGCTTACTTTGCTGGTGCAGGCGCAGGAGCGTTTTGCGGCCCCCAACCAGGACCAGACACATATGGCTGAGGTGCGTAACCTGGTCCAGGCGCGTAATGTTGCGGAGCAGGTCCATATCCAGGAGCATAACCAGGCCCATACACCGGTGGTGCATAACCATAACCAGGACCATAAGGCTGTGGCGCATACCCGTATCCCGGACCATAGCCAGGATGTCCACCATATCCGTAACCGGGGTAGCCGTTGTAACCACCGTAGTTGTTGTAGCCATTGTAATTGTTATATCCGTCGTAACGATTATTTCCGTAACCACGGCCATTTCCACGCGCGTTCATACTGAAGTCGAGACCACCATCACCAAAGAAATCACCCACGCCGTTACCATTGTGATTATTGCCCCAGCCATTATTGTTATTACCCCAGCCATTGTTATTCCAGGGACCCCACCACGCATGCGCAGTCATTGGTAAAGCAAGAACTGCTGCTACTGCAGCGCCACATACTAATTTATTCACGTTTCTCATCTTTTTTCTCCCCTTCATCTGAAGGTGTTGATTGATATACAGTTACGTCTTACTGTTCACTCTCTGGTCATAATGAACTGCATCACGTCGTAGAGAGCACCGAACATGACCAGCTATAAATACTGTCTCCTCACCAGAATCTTGCACCTTGTAAATACCCCATATACGGGTTGTAATACCCCGGATAGATGCCATGCCCCATCGGCACATTCGATCCAAATGGAACAAATCCTCCTGGTAAATATTTAGTTCTTGGTGACGAATAAACATCACCATAATCCGGACCCGAACCTGTCATGTAGCTACGCGCCTGATAGTCATCGTTCATCTGGCTGACCCATGATTTAAATCGCTGGTCATGTAATCTCATATTTGTTGTCTTATCAGGTTTTGCTTCAGGTACGGCACCCCAGGGTCTTTGACTGCTGAACGAGTGATTCGCGTTATGAGAATTACCTGTCCTCCAGGGATTACGACTAAGCCGTGAGTTATCAAACCTTTCTCTATTAAATTCCTTGAATGAACTACCACTACGCCATTCATATTTTTCTTTTTCTTTTTCAGTTTCGTAATGGTCATAACGGGAAGGTGGTGAAAATTCCGAGAAGCCGTTTTTATACTCGAACGAATACCGCCAGCCCTCAGCATAGGCCGACTGCGTCAACATCAAACCAATTGCCATTACTAAACACTGAGATTCAATTATTTTTTTAAAGGGCACAGTTTTCATCGTTATACCTTTGCATAGCTTATGTTTGTACATAACTTCTATTACTTACCGGTCTGGCTAAAAGTTATCTCCATGCAGGTGGGTACTGGTTCATTGGGCGCTGCATAGCCTGATTGGGGTAATTATATCTTTCGGCAGGCGGTATATTTGGGCCATAAACCGGGCCCCGCACCTGCGGGAAATTGCCTTGTACCTGATTCATCTGCACCTGTGGTCGCACAGGTCGCATCGGGTAATTCCGTTGTTGCGACGCCTTATTTCTGTACATATCTGAACCAGGTAATTGATTAACCTGATTTACGTCACTCCCTACAGATCGATATGGGCCAACAGGTGGATAAGCCTCTGCAGATTTAGCTACAGGCGATGCCAGCAACATCACTGCTAAAGTTATTATTAAAAGATTTATTTTCATCAGTAATGCCTTATCTATATTTATTTATAATCAAGACCAGGGTTTAGCCGTATTCCACGGCGGCCTTTCTTCAATGGTTTATTTTTAATTTCCTTTTCCTGGTTCGCTTCATTCAAATCAGCATTCCCTTAAACAACTGATTTATCAGCAGGCGGTGCCTTATCAGAAGGCTTCTTTGTAGTTTTTTTACGTGGGGCAGGCTTCTTTCTTGTAGTGCTTACACGCGCAGCATTGCTGTCTGCAGGCGCTTTCCTTTCTACCTCATTGGAATCTTCTGCTGTTTCTTTCTGGTAAGCCTGTAAAGACTGGCTAGCTATAGCTGCACCTCCACCAGATGGAGTGACAGGAGGATTACCACCAGGACCACCACCAGCAGGCCCAGTTGAATCAGGACCATCTGGATCGTTATCTCCCGGCCTGTTTTTCATCGCTGATATCAATCTACTAAACATTGCATGCAGCATCGCATATAACATTTTCAGGATACTGATAAGCTGATACCAGAGGCCTTTCCAGAACCCATCAGGTGAACACTCACATTGAATCTTCTCGTCGACAGGAATATCCTTTTCATCTATACCTGCAAGCATGTAAAACTGTTTACTTACACTGATACAACCCAAAGGTATAACCACCAGGGTAAGCACTGTTGCTACACCTGCACCGAATAGCAGACTCACCGCCATACCCTTAAATATCAGGTCATCCAGAATCATGTACGAGCCAGCCATAAGGGTTAAGGCGGTGATCAGAATCGGACGCATACGTGTTTTACCCGCTGTAATAACGGCTTCCCTTATTTCAACGCCTTCAGCTACTTCCTGTTTTACAAACTCAACAAGAAGAATCGAGTTGCGAACAACGATACCTGCGAGCGCTATAAAACCAATCATGGAAGTGGCAGTGAATTCAGCATTTGCAATCCAGTGCCCGGGAATAATGCCAATCAACGTCAGTGGAATAGGCGCCATAATAAGACCGCCGAGCACGAAATTTTTGAATTCCCAGACAATCAAGCCATATATCAACAGCATTGCGGCAATGAACGCGCCACCCATGTCCCTGAATGTTTCATAGGTTACTGTCCATTCTCCACCCCACTCAAAACCACTGCTATAACTGTCTTCAGGCGGGCCAATAAGACCCATTGGCATACCGGTCATGGTTACACCGTCAGGCGTTATGTAATCTTCAAGCAGATCCTCGATGGCAAACATACCGTATATAGGTGCGCCCAGACGGCCTTCCATTTCGCCTGTTACATATTCGACAGCACGTAAATCCTTGTGGTAGATAATTTGATCTTCAGTTTCCTTGATAAAACTACCAAGCTCTGCAAGTGGCACCGAGTCACCATTGACACTCATAATAGGCAAGTTACCGAGACGATTTATTTGAGAGCGACTGCCCATCGGGGCCTGAATAACAATGTATGTTGGCTCAAGCACAACGCCTTTTTTAACATCACCTATTTCATAGCCACCCATCACCATGGCCAAACTTCGGTTAATCGCGTCAACTGATATGCCCCGGCGCACCGCCTTTTCTATATCAACTTCGAATCGCCAGAACTCATGCGGTGATGTCATATAATTATCAACATCAACCACACCTTCTGCTTCTATGAAAATATCTGTCATATCACGCGCTACCTGGCGTCGCGTTTCTGCATCAGGCCCGTATATTTCTGCAACCACTGTCTGTAATACAGGTGGTCCTGGCGGCATCTCCACCACCTGAATCTTCGCATTCTGTGCCTGTGCAATTTCAGTCAGTAAACTTCTCGCCTCAACTGCAATCTCATGGCTCGAACGCTGCCTGTCATCTTTATCCAGCAACATAACCTGGATATCTGCTTCCCATGGTTTTTGACGTAAATAGTAATGACGCACCATGCCATTAAAATTAAATGGTGATGCTGTACCAACGTATGTCTGGATGGCTGTAACTTCAGGAATTTCACGCAGCTTCTCAGCAAGCTGTGAAGTAAGATTTGCTGTAACGGGTAACGCCGTACCATCTGGCATATTTATAACAACATTAAACTCGGGCTTGTTATCAAATGGCAGCATTTTCACGGTCACTGCCTTGGTATAAAACATTGAACAGGCGAGCACTGTCGCGATAATCAGGCCAAACAGGAACACATAGCCAGATGTTTTGTTCTTACACAGGGGTTTCATGCAAGGGTAGTAATAACGTCCAATCCATTCGGTTACCTTTGCTTCTCGCTTTTCAGCTTTCTCGAGTGCGCCAAGCTTCGGCCTTACTCGCATGGCAAACCACGGGGCAAACACGAACGCCGCTATAATGGACAGAAACATTGCAGCAGACCCCATCACCGGTATGGGGCGCATATACGGCCCCATTAGTCCACTAACAAAGCCCATCGCCATCAATGCTGCAATAATTGTCAATGTTGCCAGGATCGTCGGATTACCAACTTCGCGCACCGCATCGATGGCGATATTAGTTGTTGTTTTACCAGCTTTTAACCAGCGCCTGAAAATGTTCTCAACGACAACAGTTGCATCATCCACCAGGATACCAATGGTAAACACCAGCGCAAACAGACTTACCCTGTCGATGGTATAATCGAGGAACCAGGCAGCCCATACAGTCATCAATATCACGATCGGGATAACAATAATTACAACTGAGGCGGCACGAAAACCAAGGCCAATTAAACACAGTACGCTAACAGCAATCGTCGCTTCAAAAAGCGCAATTAATAGCTCATTAACCTTGTCGTTAGCTGTTTTGCCATAATTTCTCGTTATTGAAACCTGGACATTATCTGGAATCAGGTGCCCTTTTAATGAATCAAGCTTCTTTATAAGCTGATTCGCTACAGTCACCCCATTGCTACCTATTTTCTTGGCAACTGCAATGGTTACCGCAGGTGAATTGACTGTTGAAGGCGAATGACCATCATGCGCAGGACCTGTCGAATATGTAACAATATTACTCGTTTCCTCGGGCGACTGATAAACCCAGGCTACATCTCGAACATATACAGGCGATCCGTTACGTACTGCCACCACCAGATTTGAAATATCCTGTGCACTATTTAAAAATGCACCGGTATACACGTTAAAGCTATTGTTACTACCCTCTACATTCCCTGCGGATAATTCCGAGTTTGCGGTTCTGATGGTATTCGCCACCTGGTCAACACTGAGCCCAAAACCGCTTAATCTTTCGGGTGAAACCTCGACCCGTATCTGTACTGCACGGCCACCGGTCACAAAACCTTTACCAGAGTTAGGCACTTCACCTAAACGTTGCAACACATCAAGCCCCAATGTTCGCAACATCGAGTCATCTATACTTTCATCTTCAGACCATAAAGTAACAGTAACCACGGGAACATCATCAGTACCCACAGGCTTGACCAGGGGCATAGATACGCCGGGTGGTATCTTGTCCAGATTTGACTGTATCTTGTCATGTACCTTTACAATAGATTCACTAAAGTCTTCACCAACCATAAAGCGAGCAGTAACCATACCCTGGCCACGCGCACTGGCCGAGTACACATGACGGATGCCGGGCACTTCACTAATTAATCGCTCCAGTGGATTAACTGCAAGACTGGCCACCTGCTCTGCTGATGCGCCGGGGTACTGCACGAATATATCGACCATAGGCACAGATATCTGTGGGTCCTCCTGGCGCGGGGTAAACATAAGCCCCAGTAAACCAATTCCAAGAAAGGCCATCATCAGCAATGGTGTCACTGGTGAATTTATAAATTGCCGCGCAATACGTCCTGCTATGCCCAGGTTTTTTTCATCCAGCTCGATATCATCTTCATGATCGGCTTTATTTTTATCTACTTCATTCGACATTTATCTACTCAATTGCAAAGTATTAAGCTGCTAATAATCAGTGCTTCAGGTAATCTGGCGTCCAGCCTGATTTAATCCCTGGTGGAGGTGATACGAATATTTTCTCGCCCGGATTTATCCCTGACAGAACCGCTACATGTTCACGGTCGACTTCATCACC
>JBFFND010000033.1:0-11306 GCA_041563375.1 Gammaproteobacteria bacterium
CGGGTATCACCCGCGACCTGATCCTGGAGCTGGCGCAGAAAAACCAGATGCCCTGTGCAGAACGGGACATCAGCGCGCAGGAGCTGGCGACAGCAGATGAGGTCTGGCTCACCAGCTCAACCCGTGAAATCATGCCAGTGATCGAGCTCGACGGCCAGCCGGTTGCAAATGGCGAGGCCGGCCCCATATGGGAAAAAATGATTGATATCTATCAGCAGTACAAGGCGGAACTTCGCCTGGGACATGCCAGCTAGGGCACGCGGCTGATAGCCAGCGGAGTAGAGTATGAACGACCAGCCCGAAAACAGGATTTATTACGATGAAGAACAGGACACCCTGTTCGAGTTCCCCTGTGAGTTTCCGATCAAGGCGATGGGCAAAAGCGGCGAGGCGCTGGAAGTGGCTGTGCTGGAAATTATCAACCGCCATGTGGATGACCTGCCGGAAGGTGCACTGAAATTCAACCAGAGCAGTAACGGCAAATACACCAGCATTACCATTACCTTTACCGCACACAGCAAGGATCATCTGGATCGTATCTATATGGATCTAACCAGCTGCCAGCACGTGCTTTATTGTCTCTGATCCCGGCAGCTTAGCCGTTACCCTGCCGAGAAATCATGCACCAGCCACTGCAACACTTCGCCATTGTTCGACACCTTGGGCTGCAGGACTACCAGACCACCCTGGAACTGATGCAGCAATTCAATGCGCAGCGCAAGGCCGATACGCCTGATGAAATCTGGTTGCTACAGCACCCTGCGGTATTTACCCTGGGCACCAATGGTAAACCGGAGCACCTGCTCAATCCCGAACAGATTCCGGTGGTACAGAGCGACCGCGGCGGCCAGGTGACCTACCATGCGCCGGGTCAGCTGATTGCCTATGTCTTGCTGGATGTGAAACGTAAGAAGATGGGGGTGCGCAAACTGGTGACCGCACTGGAAACTGCGGTGATCCGTTTTCTTGCCCGCCAGGGCATTGAGGCTAAAGCCGATCCCGCAGCCCCCGGTGTGTATGTCGATGGGGCCAAAATTGCCGCGCTGGGCCTGCGCGTCAAGCAGGGTGGCTGCTACCATGGGCTTAGTCTGAATGTGGACATCGAGCTGCAGGACTTTGCTAGAATCAACCCCTGCGGTTATGCTGGCCTGCCAGTCACCAGCCTGCATCAGCTGGGGCGCACGCTGGGCATGCAACAGGTCAGCTGGCAGTTACAGAAAGAGCTGTGCCAGCAGTTGAATATCCTGCACATCAACGAGCAGCGAGAAAACAGTTAATCGGCTGCCCACGCATGGGCTGATCGCCTCTGCGGTTAGCTGCACGGTGAAAATGTGAACCGTGAGAACGCGGATTTAAAAGTGAAAGCATTATGAATAAACAGAAAGTGGTTGCCGGGGTCAAACAGACTGGTGCGGAAAAAGTTGCGCGCATTCCGGTGAAAATTGCCAAAACCGAGGTGATGCCGCGTAAACCGGCGTGGATTCGTGCCAAAGCGCCGACCCACCCCAATGTCAAACGCCTGAAAAAAGTGCTACGGGAACAGAAACTGTTTACCGTGTGCGAAGAGGCGTCCTGCCCCAATCTGGGGGAGTGTTTCGGGCACGGCACCGCAACCTTTATGATTATGGGTGAGATCTGCACCCGCCGCTGCCCCTTCTGTGATGTGGGGCACGGTCGGCCGTTGCCGCTGGATCAGCAGGAACCGGCAAATCTGGCGCAGACCATCCAGGCCATGCAGCTGAAATACGTGGTGATTACCTCGGTAGATCGCGATGACCTGCGCGACGGCGGCGCCGCACATTTTGTCGAGTGTATTGCGCAAACCCGTGAGTTGTCACCGCAAATTAAAGTGGAAACCCTGGTGCCGGATTTCCGTGGCCGGGTGGATATTGCACTGCAACTGTTGAAAACCGCACCACCGGATGTGTTTAACCATAACCTGGAAACCGTGCCGCGGCTGTACCGCGAAGCGCGACCCGGTGCCGACTACCAGGGCTCACTGGATCTGCTAAAGGCCTTTGCCGGTGCCTGTCCGGGTGTGCCCACCAAGTCCGGGCTGATGCTGGGGCTGGGTGAGGAGAAGGATGAAGTGCTGCAGGTACTCAGCGACCTGCGTGAGCATAATGTGACGATGCTGACCCTGGGGCAGTACCTGCAGCCCAGTGCGCACCATCTGCCGGTAAAGCGCTTTGTGACCCCGGATGAGTTTGATGAGTACAAGCGCATTGCCGAATCCATGGGCTTTAGCCAGGTGGCCAGCGCACCCATGGTGCGATCGTCCTATCATGCAGATCTGCAGGCAGCGGGTGAGTTTAGCGCCTGAGTTACGGGCTCAGGTTTAAGTATTGAAAAGCTAAAAGCAGAAGAAAACGCACTAAAGTGCAGGAGCACTTTGAACGTGCGAATGCACGGCCCGAAGGGTGGAGCACAGGATGTGCGGAATAAATGACAGCTCCTGCGCATCCATGCGCTCGCTGAATTAGTGCATCCATGCACGTCAACGCGAACAACGCAAATAAAAGCAATTCAAACTAATCGCGCTTTGCGAGCACTTGCGACTTCGCGTCTCGCATTGATCTTTTAATAACAGGGTGTTTATACCTGAGCATAGATAGGTGTACGTATTCTATCTGTTTCAAAGCAATCAGCTGCACGATGCAGGCCGGATCCGCTTTGCTTGATCCGGCCTGCATAAAAAATTGCGTTAATTAGCGTGCATTAGCGTTGTTCGCGTTTTCTTTTAAAAAACGGATTTTTTAGACAACGACAATAAACGGCGTGCTGATCTGTAAAAAATGCTTAGAAATCGAACTTGATGCCGAGATGCAGGTCGTCATCCAGCTCAATCTGGCCACCGTTTTCAAACTCGTATTCCATATTGCGGAAACCCACATAGGCCCTGGCACTGGGGGTGACTTCCAGTTCAATCGCAAAGTTGAACTCGGAGTACTGGTCGGCGCCACTGAATGAGGTGATGCCCGGTGCAAAGTAGCCGGAGGCGACAAAGGCGATCGGGGTTGCCGAGGGAATCACATACCGCGCCTGTGCACCAACCGCCAGTGCACCCACTTCTTCATTGTTCCGATTGCGATCAAATGACGTCAGCATCAGCTTACCGCCAACACCAAACTGGAATGGACGGTTATTACCTGCCGGGTTGCCGGTGATCATCAGTTTGCCACTGAAGTGCAGATCATCTGCTTCGGTAAACAGCAGGCCAAAACCCACGTCGGCACCGCCGTAACCAAAGGTTGAAGATTCGGTCAGGTAGGTCAGTTCTGCCATTTCGTCAGCCAGCTTGATATCCAGTCCGCGTGCATCGGCAAAAGTGGCAACAGAGAAAAGAGCAACAGCAATAGGCAGCTTGTTTAACATAGTCATTCCTGAAGTAACAAAAAATAAAGGTGAATAATCAGAGTGTCGATTTTTCAGTAAGTTCGCTGAATCATACACAATGCGCGGGCGAAAAAAAACACGGCTCTGTCGCATTGCTGGGACAGGGCCGTGTTTATGCACACAAATTATACCGTCTGGTAATAAATGTTCTGCGGGTGATTCGCCTGAGCAAAGAAGAACCAGCGCTCGGCCAGCAGCCCAATGTATTGAACAATAAAGGCTGCAGCAAAAATCGCCGTATTACCTGAGTCCAGTGCAATGAACATCAGCAGTAATGGAATTGGGAATACCAGAACCATAAAGATGTACTTGATCGATTTCAGGAAAGCCGCGGTTTTTCCGTGGAAGTATTCACGGGTATTGAATGAACCGCCCATCGCACCCTGTGATGTCTGCTTGATGGTGTTATGACGTATACCGATTGCAGACTGTACAGATGACTTGTGCTTGATGCGGCTGTTACGGTACAGCGAAGCTGAGCGTGTAAAGAAAGCTGCAATGGTCAGTATAATTGCCCAGTTACCCAGGAATTCGGTGTGGTCTGTCAGGCTGAAGTAGCTGGTAAGCACGGTTGACAGCATAAAGCCGGAAGCCATACCAAACAGAATGTAGTTAACCACAGTCAGCGGGCTTGACCATTCCTGCAGAAACTTGATGCAGGCATAGATCATCGCGGTGCAGAGAAACAGCGCAAAAGCGATAATTACACCGAACATACCAAGAAACAGGCTGCTGCTCAGGTTGATGTTTGCATTATTGGAAAAGGCGATGCTGTCGAAGCCACCCAGGTGCATCACAGCATACACAAATACCACCGCCATCATCATTGGCAGGACGATAACTTCACGTGACAGCCACGAAGTTTTCCAGCGAGCCGCTGCGCGCCAGGCGCGTTCTGGATGACCCAGGTGGAAAAACGAGGATAACAGGCCAGCGCCGAGCAGGATCAGTGCCACGACTGCGCCAATGCCGTAAAAATTGGATTCAGACACATTCGGTAAAATGTTCAGCTCTGAATACAGCTGGGTCGAAAACAGCGCCAGGAACAGACCCTGTGCCGCGCCGATCAGCGTTGTTAAAAATATGACAGAAAATGCGGGATGCATCGTTCTCTCCTAATTAAATTAATGTATGCGGTTAGCTCGTTTGTAAAGCATGACGTCACCGCGTCTGCACAAGCAGACACGGTGTCGCTGATGGCTTTAGATAAACGAGTTATCATCCAGTGTGGGTGAAGTAACCGGCTCGTGATGTTGTTTCTGTTCCTTGTTAAGCGGGTTATCCACGCGAACCAGTTCATCCTGATGGATGGTAAACCGGGTCTTGCGACGCGGCAGGTAATGGTTCGACGGCTGTGTGCCCCATTCGGGCATCAGCGGATAGCCACCTTCTTCACGGATCAGATTGGATACATGTGAGTCGGGGTCATGTACGTCACCAAACAGACGGGCATTGGTTGGACACGCCAGTACACAGGCCGGCTTGCGCTCGGCTTCCGGCAGGCTCTCGTCATAAATACGGTCCACACACAGGGTGCATTTTTTCATGACTTTCTGGTGCTCGTCTATTTCACGGGCGCCGTATGGGCAGGCCCATGAGCAGTACTTGCAGCCGATACACTTGTCGTAATCGACCAGCACGATACCGTCCTTTTCACGCTTGTAGCTGGCACCGGTTGGGCACACAGGTACACAGGGCGGTTCTTCACAGTGCAGGCAGGACTTGGGGAAGTGAACGGTTTCGGTTTTGGGAAACTCGCCTACTTCGTAGGTCTGTACACGGTTAAAGAATGTGCCGTTTGGATCTTTCTGGTAGGGGTTGTCATCTGACATAAAACCCGCAGGACCTGAAGTATTCCATTCTTTACATGAGGTAACGCAGGCGCTGCAGCCGACGCATACATTCAGGTCAATAATCAGAGCTAGCTGAGTCATTATTTAGCCCCCTTCTTATCAAACTTACCGGCAAAGTAGCCCAGCCACTTACGGCGCGTGCTCATGCCCGGTAAAACTTTCATTGAGTCAAATTGCGGAAGTGTGCAGTCGGCATCGTCCTCGGCTTTGTATACCCGTACGCGTACGTCATACCAGGCCGCCTGACCGGTGACCGGGTCAGAGTTGGAGATGTGTTCACCGCACTCGTTGGTTGGCAGTTCTTCTGCAATCAGGTGGTTAAGCAGGAAGCCCTGTTGTGATTCATTCGCATCATCACTCAGGTTCCATGCGCCCTTTGCCTTACCGATTGCGTTCCAGGTCCAGACTGTGCCCGGCTCAACAGCTTCCGAGAAGCGTGCCAGGCAACGTACCTTGCCGTGCATGGACTCAACGTAAATCCAGTCGCCATCCGCAAAACCGTGCTTGGCACCCAGGGACGGATGCACATGCATGTAGTTGTGCGCGTGAATCTGGCGCAACCATGCGTTCTGCGAATCCCATGAGTGATACATCGCCATCGGACGCTGGGTCAGCGCATTCAGCGGGTATTTCTGGGTGTCAGTGAGACGGCCCTCAAGGGTTTCCGAGTAGAACGGCAGTGGATTGAAATGCTCTTCCACACGTTTGCGCAGGTGCGCCGGTGGCTGGCGGCCGGGACGTTTGCCCTGTGCAGCCAGACGGAACTTCTGCAGTACTTCGGAGTAGATGTGGATATTGATCGGCTCATCGTAACGGGTGAGGCGATGATCCTGTGCCCAGGTCAGGTAACCCTGGTTCCAGTTACGCATATACTGGTAGGACGCCGGCAGATGGTACTGGTAGACACAGTTGTTCTTTTCGTACATCTCCCACTGGTTCGGGTTGGGTTCACCTTTCATGAACTTCTCGCCGCCCTTGCCGCGCCAGCCAGCCAGGAAGCCGATGCCGGAACCCGGCTCGGTTTCAAAGTTGGTGATGAACTCGGGGTAGTTACGGAACTTGCGTGAACCATCTTCATTGGTGAAGGCCGGCAGCTTAAGGCGTGAGCCCAGCTCGATCAGCACTTCCTGGAATGGCTTGCAGTCACCTTTTGGCGGTACAACCGGTACACGTACCGAGTCAACCGGGCCATCGAATTCGGAAATCGGACGGTCCAGCATCGACATGACATCGTGGCGTTCCAGGTAGGTGGTGTCTGGCAGAACCAGGTCCGCAAAGGCCACCGTCTCTGAATGGAAGGCATCTGCCACAATCAGGAATGGAATCTTGTACTCACCATTGTCGTCTTTGTCGTTCAGCATATTGCGAACTTCGGCGGTGTTCATCGACGAGTTCCACGCCATATTCGCCATAAAGATCATCATGGTGTCAATTTTGTAGGGGTCGCCGCGCCAGGCATTGGTGATCGCATTGTGCATCAGGCCGTGTGCCGACAGCGGGTATTCCCAGGAAAAGCCCTTGTCCAGACGCACCGGCGAGCCGTCGTCATTCAGGAACAGGTCATCCGGTGAAGCAGGGAAGCCCAGCGGCATGCCGCCTAATGGCGTGTTCGGTTGAACGCCTTCAGGCCCCCTGGGGGTTTTCGCGCAGGGCGGAATCGGACGCGGGAACGGTGCCTTGTGGCGGAAGCCGCCCGGACGGTCAATCGTGCCCAGAATCGACATCAGAATCGACAGGCCACGGATGGTCTGGAAACCGTTGGAGTGTGCCGCCAGGCCACGCATGGCGTGGAAAGAAACCGGGTTACCGGTTACTGACTGGTGTTCACGGCCCCAGGTGTCGGTCCAGGCGATGGGCAGTTCGATCTTTTCATCACGTGCCACTATACCCATTTCATGGGCCAGGCGACGGATGGTGTCTGCTGGAATGCCGGTAACCTTCTCGGCCCACTCGGGGGTGTATTCCTCAACCGATTCTTTCAGTAACTGGAATGACGGCTTAACCGGCGTGCCATCGTCGAGGGTAAATTCACCCAGCAGGAACGGGTCAGCATCTTTGGTGTGGGTACGTACAGCCTTGTTAGTGTGACGATCCCACCACAGCTGGTTCTGCTCATCGAAGCAGCCCAGCTCGGCGTCTACCTGCATGCGCACGAACATGCCGTGCTCTTCAGATGACTCGTCGCAGTTAACCAGCTGGCCTGCGTTGGAGTAGTCCTGCAGGAAATCACGGTCGTACAGGCCGGTTTCAATCAGCTCGCGCACAATGGCCAGGATCAGTGCATTGTCGGTGCCGGGCTTGATCGGTACCCACTCATCGGCAATCGCCGAGTAACCGGTGCGTACAGGGTTGATCGAGATAAAACGACCGCCGTTACGCTTGAATTGCGAAATTGCAATCTTCATCGGGTTGGAGTGATGGTCTTCCGCGGTGCCGATCATCACGAACAGCTTGGAGCGTTCCAGATCCGGGCCACCGAATTCCCAGAATGAGCCACCAATTGAGTAGATCATGCCGGCTGCCATATTCACCGAACAGAAGCCACCGTGCGCCGAGTAGTTGGGCGTACCGTAGTTCTTCGCGAACATGCCGGTCAGTGCCTGCATCTGGTCACGGCCAGTAATCAGGGTAAATTTCTTCGGGTCTGTGGCGCGAATTTCAGCCAGGCGCTCTTCCATAATGCCAAATGCCTTGTCCCATGAAATCTCTTCGAACTCGGCATCGCCACGGTCTGAACCCGGCTTACGCATTAACGGTTTGGTGAGGCGCGCGGGGGAGTACTGCTTCATAATGCCTGAAGCGCCCTTGGCACAGATTACACCCTTATTAAGGGGGTGATCCGGGTTGCCCTGAATATAGCGAACTTCGTTGTCACGTAGCGTTACGCGAATGCCACAACGACATGCACACATATAACAGGTAGTGTTTTTGTTTTCGATACGACCTTCAGGTTGTTTGGTCGCGTCGTGTATCACGCTTGTTGTCATACTTCGATCCTGCCTTTTACAAGTGACGGAGGATTATATTGATCTAGCGCAAGAATGCTAATCAGCTTTCTTAAGCGAATCATAAAATTCTTATATGCTGGATTATTTTATTTGATACCAACCTTAATAAAGGTTATTGGTAAAGGGCCTGTAGTGCCCGGAGAAAAAGGGTTTAAAGGTATAGCACATAATACGCCACTCCACCTGGCGCAAAACCCTGCAGGCTCAGGGTTATTGACGCTGCAAGCTGCTTACAACGGAGACTTTGCGGCTAAACCCCTGTTTTGATGATAATTTGGCGTGGTTTTTCCTCGCTTACCGCTATCAGTAATACTCACTGAATCTGTTTTCCAGACGGGCGGTGAACCGGTTAGCCGAGGCAGGCCGGAAGTCAGCTGGAAAGGCCTTGTCTGTGTAGGTAAGGCCGCTACGAGCTGGCAGCCGGTACGGGCTTTTGTAGCAATCTGATTGAGATGGAACAATAACCCTACAAAGCCAGGTGTAGCGAATATGCGCTTTTTCTTATATTATTCAGAGTATTCCACTCAGGTATTTATGAGCCAGGCGACCCACCCGCTCACTTTATCAGCCAGGATAGCCTGAGCCACTCACTGGGTCTCATTCATGCATAGCCCGTCTATGTGAGGATCAATGACCATGACACAAACCGCCCTGATCGACCAGTTTGGACGCAGCATAGACTATGTGCGTGTTTCGGTCACCGACCGCTGCGACCTGCGTTGCAGTTACTGCATGCCGAAACAGTTTCGTGATTTTCACGAGCCGGAAGACTGGCTGAGCTTTGACGAGCTGGAGCGGGTGATCGCCGCCTTTACCCGTATGGGAACAAAACGTATCCGTCTCACCGGTGGGGAACCGCTGGTGCGCAAGGATGTGGCGCAGCTGGCACAACGGCTGTCGGCGTTGCCGGGACTGGAGGACCTGTCCCTCAGCACCAACTGTACGCGCATGGGCAAGCACGCCGAAGATCTCAAGGCCGCCGGTATCAGCCGTATCAATGTCAGTCTCGACAGCCTCAATGCGGACACCTTTAAACAGCTCACCGGCGGTAAACTGGAGAAGGTCATCAATGGCCTGATGGCAGCAAAGGCGGCAGGACTGAGCCCGATTAAAATCAATATGGTGTTAATGAAGGGCGTTAACGATCATGAAGTGGAGCGCATGGTGGAGTTCTGTGCGCAACACGGTTTTACCCTGCGCTTTATCGAGACCATGCCGGTGGGTGATATGGGGCGCAAGGCCACCGACCAGTATGTCAATCTGCAGGAAATCAAGGCGCGGCTGGCAAACCGTTTCGAGCTGGTGCCCGGGGTGATGCCCGGCGGCGGTCCGGCACGTTATATGAATGTGCTGGGCACCGATATCAATATCGGTTTTATTACCCCGTTGTCGCAACATTTCTGTGAAACCTGTAACCGCGTACGGCTGTCGGTGGATGGTACCATCTACACCTGCCTGGGGCAGGAAGACAACTTCGAGCTGCGCCCATTGTTGCGTGCCGGGGTGAGCGATGCAGAACTGGAACAGGCGATTCTGACGGCGATCAATCTAAAGCCGGAAAAACACGAATTCAATGAGAAGCCGGAGAAGGTCCTGCGTTTTATGTCCTATACCGGCGGCTAGCCCGATACCACAACAATAATAACAGTCGCACCAGGCCGACGAGGGTAAAGCCATGCAGCAGTGCCTGATTTTTCATAACAAGCCGATGACCATCACTCTGTCTGCCGCCGCCGAGCGGCAGGCGCAGCAATTAAGCGTGCCACTGATCATTGAAGTGCAGGTGTACTTCAGTTGCCTGCTGGGCAAGCGTATTGCCTATTATTCCACCGAACAATTGCCGGGGGTCTGGCAACTGGATGATGCGGAGTTTGCCGCACTGTTACCACAGGCGCAAAAACTCAGCGGCGCGGTGTATGTGCGTTTCAATACGGTGATGACCAAATCCTGTTCGGTTTCCGATTATGCCGGGCCGCCACCGGTTACCGATTTTGAAATCAGGAACCAGGCGGCTTATGTACCCAGCTGGCTGAAACTGGATTTCGAACATCAGCAATGGCAGGGTGAATTTGGCTGGAACGCAAGCAAACAGGGGCAGGCCAACACTAAACAGCTGCGCGCGGCACCGACAGCCAGCAGCTAATGGGACGGTTTCTATTTAAGGTGATTTATGAGTAAAGAAGAACGTGACGAAAAATTCTGGAAAATGACCGATGAATACATCCAGCTTGCCAATAAGCAGTGTGACAGTGAGCGAAATGGCAAGGTCAGTACTTCGCTACTGTTTTCCGCGGCACGCTTCAATGCGTTTATGGTTGCCTCAACCTCAAAAGACCTGGCAGATTTCCAGAAAGACAAGGCTATGGCAGTGGAGTACTTCACTAGTCAGTATAGAAAAGCGCTGGAAGAGAATCTGAATGATTACGAAAAGAACTACAAAGATTATATTCAGAAAAAATAGTAGCGTGATCATTGCCCTAAATGTTCAGAAGATAGATTTCAATAGTTTAATCCCCTTGTAACATAGCTTCATATCCCTGTAATAAACGCTGGTTAGTATGCAATCTATGAAGATTGTATATCACTATGTCCTGCCCCTGTTAATACTGGCCTTATCTGTAAGTTATTTGCAGAGCAATAGCCGGCTGCCTGGAGAAAATATTATAGGTGCAGATGATGTCCCTGTTATTGACTATATGAAAAAAGAATCTGCGGACAGGGAGGTGATATTAGCCACAGCGCAACGAGCCTCAACCACTATCGTTAAAGACCAGCGAGACAGTAATTACTCTGTAGATGAAGCGGATCTTTCAGATATAGATAGTGAGGAATCTAATGAGGCTGTAAGTAAAGCGCAGGTAGAAGGTTTTATGGCGATCTATACAGAGGATCTGGCTGGATCAGAAGATGCCTATGAAAATATCGAGGAGTCATCTGCTGAAGTGGAAACGCATGTAGCGAGCAACTCAAATAGATCAGACATTGCGTTAAACAAATCATATGCAAACCCATCGAGTGGTCAGCACATGAATATTGAAATTAGTGGTAA
>JBFFND010000034.1:0-11285 GCA_041563375.1 Gammaproteobacteria bacterium
GCTGATCAGTGTTTTGTAATTATTGGCATCAAAGGTCACCACAAAATAGGTGGCGGCAACAATCAGAATCAGTAGCAGCCCGAGCAGGCTATACAGTGTTATTTTTATAAATTTCATTCTGTTCTCCGAACAGTTACAATGGATGCGCGCAAACAATACAATTCCAGTTTACGTGACTGAATGGGTTACAAAGTTTTAAGCACAGGCAACATGAGTCCCGAGTGTAAACCATAGGAAATGACATGAAACCACTAGATTTCTTTTTTGACACCTATGACCGTATCGGCCAGCTGTTCAGCCGCAAGCCCGGTAACCAGCCCGCACACTCAAACTGGTGGGCGCGCCTGGTACCGGCACTGATCCTGCTTCTCATTGTATTCCAGTTTGTACTGATGTTTCTATGGGACAGCGAGCCCGAGGCGTTCGAGCCGCAAGCCCAGGCGGCCAGTCTTGCCAGCCAGCGCGGTGAAACCCGTGCCACCGGCTATACCACCATCGCCACCCTGATCAGGGTATCGGAAACCCTGCTCGACAAGCGCGGCGGCTATTTAAGCAATGATGTCATGCCCCCCGGCCTGTTGATGGACAATATTCCTAACTGGGAATTCGGCGCACTCAGCCAGATCCGCGATATGACCCTGTCACTGCGCAATGACCTGACCCGTTCACAGTCCCAGTCCACCGAAGACAAGGACATCGTGCAGGCAGAAAACCAGTTCCGTATTGATTCCGAGTCATGGATGTTGCCACCGTCGGAATCGGAATACCGCAAGGCCATCGCGGCGCTCTACAGTTACCTGGGCCGCCTGTCGGACGACAACGCACAGGATGCGCAGTTTTATGCCCGCGCCGACAACCTGAGCGAATGGCTGGGGCTGGTGGCCAAGCGCCTGGGCAGCCTGTCGCAACGCCTCAGCGCCAGCGTGGGCCAGGCCCGTTTAAATACCGATCTTGCCGGCGATGCGCAGGCACAGCAGTCCACCCAGGCGGATCAGGAAATCGGCGTCAAGACCCCGTGGCTGGAAATCGACGATGTATTTTATGAAGCCCGCGGCAGTGCCTGGGCGTTGATGCATTTGCTGAAGGCAGTGGATCATGATTTCCGCGACATACTGCAAAATAAAAACGCACGGGTCAGTGTGCAGCAGGTGATTCGTGAACTGCAGGCCACCCAGGAAACCATCTGGAGTCCGCTGGTATTGAATGGTGGCGGCTTTGGCATGTTTGCCAACCACTCGCTGGTGATGGCGAACTATCTGTCACGTGCCAATACGGCGGTGATTGATTTACAGCAGTTATTAAAGCAGGGCTAACAAAAACGGCCAGCCATCACTGGCCGGCCGCTTACCACATCTTTTGACTGCGGATTTAAGGAATAGCCTTCAGCTTCAACTCATCCGCACTGGCTTTGACAAATCCGTATTTAGCGTAGATAGCCTGCGCTCTATCCGTTGCCAGGTAATCCAGGTAGGTCCGGGCGTTTGCCTGATTGCGACCACTGCTCAACACACCGATCGCATAACCCACCTTGTGCTCCATATTATACGGCGCCGCTATCGGCACTCCTTCAACCGCACGGTTTTCCGCCTGCGCGTGCTTCACCTCGGTCGTCCATACTATACCCACATCGGCCTCATTATTCTCAATACGGTGGGGTGTTTCGCGATGGTGGCGCGAGGTAAACCAGGTTTTTTCGGTTGCCCAGCAGCTTCTGCATTTTTTATCGGCGGTGACTTTTTCATACAGCCCAAGGTCTTTTAACATCTGTGAACCATAGAATTTAAAAATGCCTTCGGTTAATGGATTGGGATGGGACTGCAGCAGGTCATCCCGTCCCAGATCTTCCGCGCCTTTTATATTTTTAGGGTTACCTTTAGCCACCATTAATTCCAGTTTATTGTGTGTATACACCATATAATCCTGCATTAACTTTTTAGACTTCAGTTTTTTCAAATGACCCAGGTTTACACTCGCATATAAATCAGGATTCTGCGCTGTTTTCTCGCCGTTGATTTCGCCCTGCTTGAGTATCTGGCCTTTCAGGATTTGTCCCGGGGGAATGGTTTCAACATAGACGGTGTTGATCTGTTTGTTGCGTGATAAAAAATCCTGAATCAGTTCCTCCATCACCATAAACTGGTTACCAGCCAGATACATTACCAGGTCGGCACTGTATGAGTCACTGATAACGCCATAATCTATCTGGCCGTTCTGATGGAATGTGCGGTAGTCGTGGCCATGTCCGGCCTCTTTCTGTTGCGCATAACTCTGGGATGAAATAAATATGGCGACAAGGCCAAGCAAAAGCAGCCCCAGCGGAATGAGAAGCTGTCGTGTTATTTTAGTCATTTATTGACTCCTGTTGGCGTGGTGTATGACGACGCTCTTATGATTTTATAGAGCGTTTTATACAGATGCGCCAAAGTTGTCTTTTATTCCAAAATATCTCCCGACAGCGGCTGCAGCGGCGGATTAGATTACCTGTCTAATCGCGTTTAGCCCAGTCACCCGACTTACCGCCGGACTTTTTCAGCAGGCCGATATGCTCCATGTGCATGCCGCGATCCACCGCCTTGCACATGTCGTAGATGGTGAGCAGGCTGATCTGCACCGCGGTGAGCGCTTCCATTTCTACCCCGGTATTGCCCTTGCACTCCACCGTTGCCTCGCAGCGCACGCCGGGCAGGGATTCATCGCACACCAGCTGTATGTCCACATGGGTCAGCGCCAGCGGGTGGCACAACGGCACCAGGTCGGCGGTTTTCTTTGCTGCCATAATGCCGGCGATACGGGCAATACCCAGCACATCACCTTTTTTATGGCTGCCCTGTTGAATCAGCTGCAGGGTCTCCGCTAGCATTACAATCTCGCCTTCTGCCACCGCCTGACGGCGGGTGATGTTTTTTTCACTCACATCAACCATATGGGCTTCGCCAGATGCGTTAAAATGGGTTAACTTGTCAGTCATTACAGGGCCTGTGTCGGATCGTTATCGAGGGGCCTGTAGCCTATCAAAAGGACAGCGTTTTTACGAATGAGCATTTCAGTTAAATTTTTTGCCCGCCTGCGTGAACAGGTCGGCCAGGGCGACGTCAGCCTCGACAGCGCCCGGGATGTGCAGGATGCCTGGCAACAGGCCAGCAACGGCATGACCATGCCGGACAATACGCTGTGCGCGATTAATATGGAGTATGTTGACCCTCACAGCACAGTAAAAGACGGCGATGAGGTGGCGTTTTTCCCGCCGGTGACCGGAGGCAGCCATGACCTGTGAAATACGCGAGAGCGCGTTTGACCCCTGGCAGGAAACCCAGCAGTATCAACACGCGCACCTTGAGGATGGTAAATACGGCGCGACCGCGAGCTTTGTCGGCACCATGCGCGACTTTAACCAGGGTGATGATGTCAGCTCGATGCACCTGGAACACTACCCCGGCATGACCGAGCGGCATCTGCAGAAAATCTGTGATGAAGCCAGGGCCCGCTGGGACCTGCTGGACTGCCTGATTATTCACCGCGTGGGCGAGATTCTGCCCAACCAGCCGATTGTGCTCACCGTGGTGTGGTCAGCACACCGCAAGGAGGCGTTTGAAGCCTGCCACTATTTAATGGAAGAACTGAAAACCCGCGCGCCCTTCTGGAAAAAGGAAGGCCTGGGTGACGGCCACCGCTGGGTGGATAAAAACACACCGGGTTAATTGTTAAGCCATTCAAAAGCCAGAAGCAAAAGAAAACGCGAACAACGCGAAAGCCGCGAATGGACGCCATCAATGCTTTATTGTCTCGTTCCCACGCAGGAGCGTGGGAACGAGTAAATTAAAGATAGCATTTATTTGCGTCCATTTGCGTTCATTTGCGTTTTCTTTTTAAATCAGTCACCGCCAGCCCACTCCATACGGGAACCCGGATCACTTGAGCAGCACAAACAGCGCCGTATCGCCACGCTGCAGGCTGATCAGTAACTGCCGCTGGTTCTCCACCAGCTGCTGCAGGCCCTGCAGGCTCTCCACCGGTTGCCGGTTAATCGACAGAATCACATCACCCTTCTGCAAACGGGCATACCAGGCGGGACTGCCGCGCGCCACATCAGCCACCACCACGTGGGACTGTGCCGGGTGGGTGCTGCTGTTAACCTGGGCAAACTGCGCCCCGGCCAGTTTGGGGTGCAACTTTTCACCCGCCACCGAGGTCAGTTTGGGTTCGGCAATCACCGCGGTTATCTTGCGTTGCTTGCCTTCGCGCAGCACCGTCATCTCTACCCGGTCACCGATGCGCAACAGGCCAATGCGATTGCGCATATCCGCCGAATTGCGCAGCGTATGATCGTTAATCGCAATCACCACATCCCCCGCCTGCAAACCGGCTTTTTCCGCTGCAGAATCCGGGAAGACACGGGCGACTACCGCCCCCCTGCTCGACTTGATGCCGAAAGCCTGTGCCAGGTCCGGGGTGAGATCCTGGGTCACCACACCCAGTACGCCACGACGTACTTCACCGTGTGCTTGCAGGTGCTCGACAATCTGCCGCAGCATATTCGATGGTATGGCAAAGCCTATGCCCACATTACCACCGCCCCCCGGTGCGAGAATCGCGGTGTTCATACCCACCAGCTCACCACGCAGATTGACCAGCGCACCACCGGAATTACCCGGATTGATTGAGGCGTCGGTCTGGATAAAATCCTCGTAGCCTTCAATGCCCAGGCCACTGCGCCCCATGGCACTGACAATACCCGAGGTGACCGTCTGCCCGAGACCGAAGGGATTACCTATAGCCACCACAAAGTCGCCTACCTGCAGGCTATCGGAGTTAGCCAGCGGCAGGTCGCTCAGGCCCACCGCAGGCACTTCCAGCAGCGCGACATCCGCCTCCGGATCAGAGCCCAGCAGAACGGCCTGCAATTCACGGCCATCGCGCAGGGTCACGGTGATTTCATCGGCGCGATCAATCACATGATGATTGGTAATCACCAGTCCCTTTTGCGCATCAATCACCACGCCCGAGCCCAAACTCTGCGTACGATTCTGTGGCTGCCGGGGTTGCTGGCCAAAGAAATGGCGGAAGAAGGGATCATTAAACAGCGGGTTCTGCTGCAGACGAATCTGGCTGCGGGTGGAGATATTCACCACCGCCGGGGTTACCTGTTTTACCATTGGTGCCAGCGTGGGCAAGGGCTGGCCATTGACCTGCTCTGGCAGAGCCGCACTGACTGAATGAACCCACAATGCCAGTAGCAGGCCCAGTAAGGATGTTTTATACATTAGCCGTTTTCTCATCGTTCAGGATATGAAGTTTTATAAAGACGCCTCACAGTTTGCAAAGTTCAGCCATCCATTGCTTGAACAGCAGGGGCGGTCTTGATAACGTGCGGCTTTAAATTATCAAATTCAAGGGAAACACCATGTTAAAAACATACCGTGGGCTTATTACCGGCCTTGCACTGACAACCCTGCTCAGCGGTTGCAACCAGCAAGCCACTGCCGAGGATGCTGTTAAACTGGACAATGATACCAACAAGGCCAGTTACGCAATTGGTATTCAGATGGGGTCGCAAATTGCACCATTGAGCGACCTGATCAACCAGGATGCGATCATTCTGGGCTTTAAAGACAGCATCGCAGGCAAAGATCCCCAGCTGACCATGGAAGAAATGCAGACGGTGATGCAGAGTTTCCAGCAAACCATAATGGAACAGCAACAGGCCAAACACCAGGAAGCCGCCAGCGCAAATGCAGCCGCCGGTGAAAAATTCCTCAGCGAGAACAAAACTAAAGAGGGTGTAAAAACCACCGAGAGCGGCCTGCAGTACAAGGTGATTACCGAAGGCACAGGCGCCACTCCCACAGAAACCGACACAGTGGTGACCCACTACACCGGCACACTGATTAACGGTGAAGTCTTCGACAGCTCCTACAAGCGTAACAACCCCGCCACCTTCCCGGTGAACGGCGTGATTCCCGGCTGGACCGAAGCACTGCAACTGATGAAGGTGGGCTCAAAATGGAAGCTGTTTATCCCGTCCGAACTGGCCTACGGTGAACAGGGCGCGGGCGCCAATATCGGCCCCAATGAAGTGCTGGTTTTTGATATCGAGTTACTCGAAATCAAGGACAAGGGCGAGTAATCTCGCTGCCCACATGCCGGTAAAGCCGGACAATAAAAAAGGGAGCCAGGCTCCCTTTTTTATTGTCCGATTACATTCAAATAAAAAGCTTATTCAATATTCTGCACCTGCTCACGCATCTGCTCGATCAGTACTTTCAATTCCACCGAGGCCTGGGTGGTTTCTATGTCGGTGGATTTTGAACCCAGGGTATTCGCCTCGCGGTTAAGCTCCTGCATAATAAAATCCAGGCGACGGCCGATGGCTTCATCGCGTTTAAGGATTTTTTCGATTTCGGCGAAGTGACTGTCCATGCGATCCAGCTCTTCGTCTACGTCCATTTTCTGCGCCAGGTACACCAGCTCTTGCTCGAAACGCTCGGCATTGTATTCCACCTTGAGTTCCTGCAGTTTGCTGTGGATTTTTTCCCGGCAACTGGCCAGCGCCTGTGGTCGATGCGCTCTCTGCTGCTGCACGATTTTCTGCATTGCGCTGCAACGCTCTTCTATCAACTGCGCGAGTCGTTCGCCTTCGCTGTGCCGTGTCTGTTGCAACTCAGCTAGCGCCTGATCAAACAACTTGAGTGCACTTTGCGCAACGCTGCTTAAATCGGCTTCCGGCTGCCTGACCACCCCGGGCCATTTCAACACTTCGATGACATTCATTTCGATGGGCTGATGCAGTTTTTTACTGATTTTATTACAGGCTTTTAATATCGAACCGGCCAGCTCTTCATCCACATTCAGTTCCGCCGCGGCTGGCTGCAATGATTTATAACGCAGATTACATTCCAGCTTACCGCGCTTAACCTGCTGATGTACCCGGCTTCGTAATGCACTTTCGATTTCGCGCAATTCCTCGGGCAGCTTCAGTGTCAATTCAAGATAGCGGTGATTGACCGAGCGCAGTTCCCACACCAGTGAGGCATCTGCGGCTTCCTCGCTGCACCGTGCAAATCCTGTCATGCTGTTTGTCATAGAACACCTTTTATCTGAGTTTGAGCGCAGTGTAGCATGCTCACTAGAGGATTATGACGCTGCCGCCGCAAAACGGTATAATTGCGCCTGGTAACCACCAGGAGCCCTTATGAGACCCAGCAACCGCGCCGCCGACCAGATGCGAGACGTTAAAATCACCCGTAATTACACCATGCACGCCGAAGGTTCAGTGCTGATCGAGTTTGGTCACACCCGGGTTATCTGCACCGCCTCGGTAGAGAAAAGTGTACCCGGCTGGTTACGCGGCAAGGGCTCAGGCTGGGTCACCGCAGAATATGGCATGCTGCCCCGATCCACCGGCAACCGCATGGGGCGCGAATCGGCGCGGGGCAAACAGGGCGGCCGCACCATGGAAATCCAGCGACTGATCGGTCGCTCACTGCGCGCCGCGGTGAACCTGGAAGCGCTGGGTGAAAACTGCATTTCCATCGACTGCGATGTGATCCAGGCCGATGGCGGCACCCGCACTGCATCAATTACCGGCGCCTATGTGGCGCTGGCGGATGCGGTACAGTTTATGCTCGATAAAAAGATGATCAAGAAAAGCCCTTTATATGGCAAGGTCGCGTCTGTGTCGGTGGGCATTTATAACGGCACACCGGTGCTGGACCTGGATTATGCCGAAGACTCTAATGCGGAAACCGACATGAATGTGGTGATGAATGATGCCGAGGCCTTTATTGAGGTCCAGGGCACCGCCGAAGGTCACGCGTTCCGTCAGGATGAGCTCAATGCCATGCTGGAGCTGGCAAAAAAAGGCATACATGAGCTAATGCAGGCACAGGACGAGGCGCTTAAATCATGAGTAAAATTGTGCTCGCCAGTGGTAATGCCGGCAAGGTCAAGGAGATCAATGCACTGCTACAATCACACGGCATTGAAGTGGTTTCACAAAAGGAATTCAATGTGCCCGAGGCAGTTGAAGACGGCTTAACTTTTGTTGAGAACGCCATTAAAAAAGCCCGTAATGCCTGCAAACACACCGGCCTTCCCGCAATCGCCGACGACTCGGGCATTGAAGTCGATGCACTGCATAAAGCACCTGGCATTTACTCTGCACGCTATGCCGGCGATGACGCCGACGATGCAAAAAACAATAGCAAATTACTTGAGGCACTCAGGGATGTGCCTGAAGCAGGCCGCACTGCACGTTATCAGTGTGTGATGGTGTATATGCAGAGCGCAGATGACCCGACGCCGATTATCACCCAGGGATCACTGGAAGGCCGCATTCTAACTACACCACTGGGCGACGGTGGCTTTGGCTACGACCCGCTGTTCTGGCTGGAGCAGAAAAACTGCAGTGCAGCACAACTCAGCCTGCAGGAAAAAAACCGTATCAGCCACCGCGGTCTTGCCTTGCAGGCACTGGTGAAAAAACTCAGCGATAACTAATGTCGGTTTTATCTTGCGCGGATCTTGATCTGTCTTCATTGCGCGAACTGCTGCAACGCTTTGGCATTGATGTTGAGCAGATTAGCCCCTCAGATAAAATTCCCGGCAGCTGGTTCGGTGAACCGGAAGCTGGCATTATCCACAACACCCTCTATGTGCGCTCGGATACACCGGTGCATTCCGCACTACATGAATCCTGTCATTATATCTGCATGAGTGATGAACGACGCCAGACACTGCACACCAATGCCGGTGGCGACTACGATGAAGAAAATGCAGTGTGCTATTTATCCATTCTACTCAGTGATTACCTCCGTGATTTTGGCCGCCAGCGCATGTTTGAAGATATGGATGCCTGGGGTTATACCTTCCGTTTAGGTTCAAGTCGTTCCGGGTTTGAAGAGGATGCGGCAGATGCGGAGCAATGGCTGATTGAGCATAAATTAATCGAACCCGACCATACGCCCTGCTGGCGTGTGCGAAACTAACCTTTTATACAGGGAGAGCAGGTCCACCGCTCCATAATAGTCCGCCAATGAACGCGAATAAACGCAAATCTTTGTAAGTTATAGATACATAAGCCATAGAAGAGACTCTATATAATTACATACTTTTTTGAACCTGAACCGCTGCTTTTCCCACAACTGATTTTACTCGCGCTACCGCTACCTTCGACGACACATAAACTCAGGATTTAGCATTTGGATCAATCCCTATAAATTTGCGTTTATTCGCGTTCATTTGCGGACAAATATATCAGGTAGTTTTAATCAATTTCTACCATTAAAAAAGCCCTGCAGTATTTCTACCACAGGGCTTTTAACTGAAGGACTCAGTTAAGCTCAACTAGAACTTGTAGTTTGCCTGCACACTGAATATATCCACATCGGCTTCGTATTCACCCAGCAGAATCTGGCCTGAATTGGGCACCGAGTTATTAATTTCCGTATCACTGACAAACAGATGACTGTAGCCCACATCAACTGATGTATTATTATCAATGGTGTAACTCAGCCCCAGGCTCAACCATTTACGGTCTTCACCGGGTATCCGTGCGGTGCGATCCTCTGCTGACGGAATCGGTGTCTGGTCCAGCGCGACACCCATGCGTAACAGTATTTTCTCATCCAGTCGGTAATTACCACCCAGCGCAAAACGGTATGAATCTTCCCAGTTTTCCGGCTGTACTGAAGTGGGCTGCATCAGGTTATCAAACTCAATTACCAGCGCATTGAAGTTACTCCATTCGGTCCAGGTAATATCCGCCATCAGGGTAAAGTTGCTCGTCATATCGCGCACATAACTCACCGAGAGTTGTGCTGGCAACTCTATTCCGGCAGCTATCCCTGTGTCAGACAAAAACAGTGGCGCGACCGGATTAGCATCAATAATGCTCTGAAAATCGCTATTGACTGTAAAATCAACATCGCCACTTAAGTTCGCATCAAGAGATGATCGGTATGCAACACCTAAACGTGAGGCATCATCGATCTGATACAACATGCCGATGTTCCAGCCCCAGTTCCAGTCATCACCTTCCAGCGATTGCGCGCTGTCCTGCGCTTCTGTACCCGGGATCAGGGTACCCGTACCACCAGTCCCGAGTGCCGGATGTAAACAGTCTAAAGGATTCTGCCCCGTATTCGCCTGGAAACCGGCACAGGTTAGCGCCGAATCAATACGATTCTCCAGTTTTGCCTCAATATACTGAATGCTTAGACCCAGGCCCAGCGATAGCTGGTCATTATGCTTAAAGGCAAAACTCGGGTTAATGTTAATAGTTGCCACTTCTGAAGTGGTTGCGTGATAACGACCAATCCAGTCATCATCATAATCTGTCGACAGGCCAAAGGGTACGGTAACCCCTACACCGAAACGGGAGGTCTCGCTTAGCTCGGTCACATAATAGAAGTTGGGCACAAAAGCCGTGACGCCACCATCATCTTCGTTTCCTGAAAGCGGCGCACCACCTCCATTTGGCCCAAGGTTCGAACCATTATCTGAAAAGTCTGCACCGGGTGAAACAATATGTCCGGCCACGACGATCTGGCTCCCTCTAAGTCGCATCATCCCTGCCGGATTAAACCACACGGTGGACGCATCATCGGCAATCGCTGCACCACCGGCATAGGCATTACCCATACCACTGGCACTGTTTTCTATCAGTGCAAAGCCAGCGGCCGAGGCCTGTGTGCTGAACAGGCCACTGATCAGGCAACCTGCAATAGCGACTGCAATTTTATTGTTTTCACTCATCATCAATCCTCGCTATTTTTCTATCATATTATTATTTAGCTGAGTGCACGCTGCATCAGCAGATTTTAAAAAGCGCTTAATTTCACTTTATAGACCAGATTACAGGCTTTAGCACGATTCAAGCCCAGACTTAAAACCCTGTTATTCATCGGGTAATGCGCGCGGCCGACCTTCATGGTCCACTGCAACATACACCAGACTGGCTTCGGTAACTGGCACGGTAGTCACCTCACCCTGCTTGATGTGCTGGCTATATACCTCTACATGCACGGTGATCGATGTGCGACCAACGGATTGCACTTCGGCATAGCAACTTACCAGGTCACCGGCAAACACCGGCTTTTTAAATTCAAAGGAATCCACTGCACGGGTTACCACCGCCCCCCTGGCTCGCATCGCCGCGGGAATACTGCCAGCAATATCTACCTGCGACATAATCCAGCCACCAAACACCGTGCCACCTTCGTTTAAATCCGAAGGCATGGCAGGCACACGCAATACGGGCATTTTATTTTCCGGCAACTGGTTTTTCA
>JBFFND010000035.1:0-11262 GCA_041563375.1 Gammaproteobacteria bacterium
CTTCTTAGCATGACAGCATCTGTGACGATTGAACACGGAACAGGGCAAAAAAACGGGGATTTACCTCATTCCCGCCCTGTGTGCAGACACAGTATTTGCAGGCCATTCTTAATCTTAGCGTTTTCACTCCAAGTCATTAAGCCATCTAAATAAGGCGAATACCGCTAATACCCGCTTAAACTGGACATTTTGTCTTATTTTCCAGACTTTTTACATTGCTATTGTTTAGAGTTCTATGTATTGTACACTAAATAGTTTGTTTTACCAGTAGCAATCCGTACTGCCACTGGCCAGTCGCCATTGCCAAGTACCTGATAACAGTAGCAATTATCATCCATTCCGAGCGGCTCACTGGTGCAGGCAGTCACGTCTCGGTGCGCCTGAAAGCCTTCAGTTTCGGGTGGCTGTATCAATTATAGACACAGCAAACCACGCTTACATGACAGGAATAAAACATGAGAAAAGCTGCCAGACAGGAGACGCTCTCAGTGTATACTTCAACACCCGTCCGTCCAGAGCACACTGCAATAACAGAGGAAACACTCGACTTGAACAGTATTAATGAAGTGCTGGTCGCCCTGCGCCGCGTAATTCGCGCCACTGACCTGCACTCCAAGCACCTTGCCAAAACTACCGGCCTGACCTCACCGCAAATCCTCCTGCTGCAAACTATACGTGACAAGGGTGAAGTCACCATCGGCGAGCTGGCCAACAAGATGAGCCTGAGCCAGGCCACCGTCACCACCATTCTGGATCGACTGGAAAAACGTGGACTGGTCTATCGTGAACGCTCCACCCAGGATAAGCGCAAGGTTCACGCCTACCTCACCGATGAAGGTTTTGAAATGCTCAAGGGCGCACCCATGCCATTACAGGAGCAATTTGCACGCCAGTTCAGCGACCTGCATGAATGGGAACAGACCATGATTATTTCCTCATTGCAGCGAGTGGCGCAGATGATGGATGCACAGCACATTGACGCCTCGCCAGTGCTGGACATCGGCAAACTGGATCGCCAGCATGCGGTGGAAAAAAACCGTGCTTATGAAGATGAGAAGTATTAACCCCACTGAAAATATCACCAGCAGCGCAACAGCCGCGTAAATGAAAGCGGCATCACGCAAAAGGCCGGAGCCATACTGAAATAACCAGTACAACCCCGGCCTGTATAGCCAGCAACACTGCCTGTCTGTTGCTTGATCCTGCATTAACGATTCAGACAGCGCACGCGGATACTCTAGGCCGCTTGGTCCTCATCCTGCCGCTTGTCCTGCTTTTTATCCGCCTGGTGTTCAAGCACTTTACCCGATGTACTGGCCTGCGCATTAATCTCGATACGTCTTGGCTTCATCGCCTCGGGCACTTCCTTTTCCAGGTGAATGGTTAACAGGCCGTTATTCAGACTGGCATCCCGCACCTCGATATAATCCGCCAGGTTGAACTTCTGTTCAAACGAGGCCTGGGGTATACCGCGGTAGAGATACTCACGGTTTTCCGGCTCGACTTTTTTGCCACTGACAGTGAGCACATCGTTTTCCACCTGTATCTCCAGCTCGGATTCATCAAAGCCTGCCGCAACCAGGGTAATCGCATAGCGATTATCATCCAGTGCCTCAATATTGTAGGCGGGATTGCTACCTGAGCTTTTGTTCATGCGCAGCGCATTATTAAACAGCGGCGCAAAGTGATCGAAGCCGATACTGTTCCGGTAGAGCGGGGTTAAATCAATCGAATTCATAGCATTCTCCTGTATAGAAAAAGTATAAATACAATGTTGATAGTTCTGAGTTGCAAGTTCACTTGCAGGTATTGCGGAAATAGTGTCGGCACGGTTATTTTCAAGGCCTGCCAGAAGATTTTTTTATAAAAGTTTTTTATTAAGAATTGAGAAAGATTTTTGCATTAAAAACCAGCTAATCCTGCAGCTTTAATGGTTTAACCGGCGCCTCAAGCCAGCTGTCATTATGCTGCCAGTCATAGGCAGGGTTATCCACATAAAATTCAACTTCATTGCCATCGGGGTCATGCAGGTACAGGCTCTGGCTCACGGTATGATCCGACATGCCGCTCACCTCGTAACCCAGCTCGGTCAGGCGTTGATGGCATTGCCTGAGCTGCTGCAGACTGTCACCCACTTTCCAGCCAACATGGTACAGACCAATGCGTTTGCCGGTTAGCGGGCCATCGGCCTCGCCGACTTCGATTAATAACAGTTCATGGTGTGTGCGCCCACCACTGAGCAACGCCGCGCGCTGGTTAAAGATTTTTCCACGCAGGCGCAGGCCCAGCGCATCCGCATAAAAACGAATGGATGCCTGCAGGTTGCGCACATAATAAACCACATGGCCCAGTTCAACCTGTGGCGCATCATGCTGGTCATTGTCATTTTCTGTATTGCTCATTTCAGCTCCTGGAAGCGTCATCTCGGATCGACATTAAATACCGGTTAAAAACCATAATGCCCGTCGAGCCAGCGGGTTTCACCGTGTTTATAGACCTCGAATTCACTCAGTGGCAATTTTGCCTCGATTAAGGCTTCACGCAGCTTAAGGGGTGGCTCATCCAGTGGCTCATCGCTGAGTATAAAGGTGCCCCAGTGCATCGCCACCGAGTACCGCGCCTGCAGGTCCTGGTGCATTTGCACCGCTTCCTGCGGGTTGACATGATAACCTTGCATAAACCAGCGCGGCTCATAGGCACCAATGGGCAAAAGCGCAAGGTTGAAGCCACTGTATTGCTCACCCAGCTGGCGAAAATGATCAGCATAACCGGTATCACCGGCAAAGAAGATACGCTGTTGGCCTGCACTGATTACCCAGGAGGCCCAGAGCCGTTCATAGGCATCGAACAGACTGCGTTTGCTCCAGTGCTGACTGGGCTGTGCGGTAAAGTTGACGTCGCCGACTGCAATCGACTGTTGCCAGTCGAGCTCGACAACCTTCAGTTCCACCTGTGAGTCTGCGCTCATCGCGAAATCCTGTCGGGCAAACCAGTGCTTAAGTCCCAGTGGCACAATGATGGTCAGCGGGTGCTGTTGATTATGTACCATCAGTCGTTCAATGGTGCCGATGTCCAGCGAATCATAATGATCGTGGGATATCAGCAGCACATCTATTGCCGGCAATTGCTGCATCTCGATTGGCACCGGTACCTGACGTTTCGGCCCAATCCAGCTAAAGGGCGATGCACGTTCGGTTAAATGGGGATCGGTCAGAATATTCAGTCCCTTGAACTGCAGCAGAAACGTGGCATGCCCGAGCCAGGTTAGAGAAGCCCTGTCGCGGTTATCTTTTAGCAGTGCATGCTGCGAGCGATCCAGTTCAAAGTGGTATTCCCTGTCGCCGGGCGACTCCTTGAACAAGCGCTGCCACTGCCATTTAAGAAAAGCCCCCAGCCCCTTGTCATCCTGGTAATCAATATTCCTGAAACCGGATTCGGTATGGTGCGCCCTGTCTGGATCATAATGGGCATTACTCGCACAGGCGGTGAGGCAGGTACTGCTCAGCATAACTAATATAATAACGGCGATTAAATGCATCCGCTTCCTGTGCTGTCGGCCAAGTTCTGGTGTAAACAATAACAGACCTGAACTTTTTTCGACAGTTTCAGTGATACTGTAAATTCAGGCCCGGACTTCCGGCCCTGCTCGCTGTGTGCTGACAGGCATTAAACAGGTATACTCCTCATAACGGGCCGCCTGCCCGCCTTATTATCAACTAACAAAACCGTAAGGGTTCGTACAACCCTTTGCAAACGTAATCAAGGATTAACCATGCCCGAGGTTCGGCACTGGCTGCTGATTGCTCTCACCTGTTACCTGAGCTGTTTCTACAGCACATCGGTACTGGCGCAGATCAATGTCAGTGTGCAGATTAATGGAATAGAGCCGCCACTCGAGACCAATGTTCGTTCGCTGTTGAGTATCGAACAGCAGAAAAACCATCACCTGTTAAGCGAAGGTCGATTACAGCGCTTACACGCTAAAGCCCCGGATGAAATCCGCAGCGCATTACAGCCCTTTGGTTACTATCGCCCACAGATTGAAAAATCACTGGTACAGAATGCCGACGACGCATGGACTGCCAGCTATCAGATACAACCCGGCCCTGCGCTGACCATTGCTGAGTTGAAGCTGGATTTTGACGCACCATTACAACAGGACAAGGCGTTTCAGGCGCTGCTCAAAAAACCACCCCTCAAGGTCGGTGATGTTTTCAATCACGCAGTTTACGATGACTTCAAGGCACGTCTGTCAAAATACGCACTGGAACAGGGCTATTTTAATGCGCAGTTTACCCGGCATCGGGTCGAGGTAGACCTGGATAGCTACACCGCGCGTATAAATTTGCAGTTTTCCGGCGGTCACCGCTACACCTTTGGCGAGGTTATACTGCAACAATCAGTACTGGATGATGCACTGTTGCGTCGCTATATACCGTTTGAGAAAGGCGACCCCTACTCGTTGCAACAAATGATTGAACTGCAACAGGCGCTTAACGACAGCCAGTATGCACAGACGGTTGAGGTCTCACCCGGCGATCCAGTTGATGACCGTTATGAGATCCCTGTGATCGTTAAACTCACACCGCGCAAACCGCACCGTTTTACCATTGGCCTTGGCTATGGCAGCGATACCGGTGCACGCGCCAAATTCGGCTGGCAAATGCCACGACTCAATCAACGCGGGCATCGGCTGGACACTGAAGCGCGCATTTCAGAGCTGGGTTACAGCCTGAGTGGTAATTATCATGTGCCGATATTCAATCCACGCACCGACCAGCTAAGCTATAACGCCAGTGTCATCAAGGAAACCACCGACAGCAGCGAGAGCACCCTGCGCAACATTGGTGTCACCCTAAAACACAACCGGGGTAACTGGCGTGAGCACATATCACTTAACTATCAGCAGGAAGACTTCACCGTAGCCGATGATAGTGGTGACTCCACCCTGCTGATGCCCGGTATCAGCTGGAACCGAACCTGGGGCGATCAGTTTATCCATGCCATTGATGGTCTGCGTTTTGATATCAGTCTGCGTGGCGCCAACGATCAATTCATGTCAGATACCTCCTTCACACAATTGCAGGGCGGCATCAAGGCGATCAGTTCACTTAACCGTGATAACCGTTTAATTGCCCGCGGCCGGCTCGGCAGCACCTGGACCGATGAATTTAACCAGCTACCGTCATCGGTGCGTTTCTTTGCCGGCGGTGCGCAGAGTGTGCGCGGTTATTCTTACCAGTCACTGGGACCGGTGAATGAAGACGGTGAAGTGGTGGGTGGTAAACTGCTGATGGTGGGCAGCATAGAATTTGAACACAGTTTTAACAGCCGCTGGGGCCTTGCGGTATTTTATGACGGCGGCAATGCCATCGATGATTTTTCTGAAAAGCTGGCACGGGGCGCCGGCCTGGGCCTGCGCTGGCAATCACCGGTGGGGCCAGTACGCATTGACCTGGCTCGCGCACTCAGTGATGAAGCCAAAGACTGGCGTATTCACATCAATATCGGGCCGGACCTGTAATGCGCAACTTACAACACAAATGGCTGAAACTGATCGCCCTGCTGCTGTTATTAGCGGGCAGCGCTATTCTCTGGCTGGGCAATTCCTCCAGTGCGTTTGAATGGACTTACCAGCAACTGCGCAGCTCCATTCCCGGACAGCTAGAGTTCGAATCAATGCAGGGAAAACTGTTTGGCCCGGTAACAATCTCACACTTAAACTACCAGCATGATGCGTTACAGTTTAGCAGTGAACAGGTGAGCATCGACTGGCAGCCGCTGTCGCTGCTGCGGGGAAAAATCAATATCCGGCAGATCAGTTTACTCAATTCAAAAATAGAGCAGACACTAGCAACAGCTGATGCAACAGAACCGAATCAGCCGCCGTTCAGCCTGCCTGAAATTTATCTACCCTGGTCGATCGAACTGCAGCAACTGCAGATGGAGTCAGTGCAACTCAAACGCGGTACGGACATCGTTGAGCTACAGCAACTGACACTGTCAGCGAGTACACTGTTTGGCGAAATCACTATTGATCAGTTAGCAATTCAGGCCGAACAGTTTAATGCCAGGCTGAATGGCACGCTGCAGCCCTCAGGTAACTACCGACACCGGCTTGATATTGACTGGCAGGTTCAACTGGACGACACACTGCTATCTGCCAAAGGCTCGCTTGAAGGTAATAGTCAAAGCACCCTGCTCACACAACAGTTTACTGGCCCATTGCTGGGCAAGCTGAAACTTCAACTAGACGAACCGTTAACAGAACCTCACTGGCAGGCCACACTGGATGCCAGCGAAGTAAAACTCAACACCCTCTATAAAACCGCACCAGACTTTAACGGCTCTGTTGATATTGAAGCCAGTGGTGACCTGAAAATGGCAGAACTATCGGCTTCACTGAGCGGACAGTTTAGCGGCGATCCGACATTGCCCGGTAAATTCACCACCGAGTTTAAAATGCAGGCCAACCGTGATGGCGGCATTAAATTACATGATCTGCAATTGCAACACGGTGAATCAACAGGGGCTGGTACTCGCGACACACAAATCAATGCCAGTGGTGAATGGCAACCGAACAATAGCACTGAAGCATTTAAACTGAAGCTATCCTGGCAAAACCTCTACTGGCCACTGCAGGCATCGCCCTGGTTTAACAGTGCGGAAGGCCAGGCAAGCATTGCGGGCAACCTGCAACACTACCGTTTCCAGGTACAAACCGAGCAGCCCTTTGCACAGTCACCTGCATCCGTGTGGACAGCAGACGGCAGTGGCAGCTTGCAGGATCTTAAATTTGACAGCCTGCGTGTAGTTAGCGACCACGGCGAATTGCTCGCCACTGGTCAACTGGACTGGAAAACCCATTTCAACTGGCAGGCCGAGATACAGGCAAGCAATATTAATCCCACGGGTTTATGGCCGAAAGCATTCAGCCAGGAATGGCCGGTGCTGGATGAATTCAGCGGCAACCTCGATGCACAACTGAGCAGCAAGGGTGAGTTTAAACAACAGTTAACGGCAATCACCCGGGTTCATCAACTGGCTGGCACACTGCGTGGCTATCCGGTGAGCCTGCACGGCCAGTTAGACTGGCAGGACAATGGCCTTGATATCAAACAGCTTAACTTCAGCTCGGGAACTGCGAAGGTTCACGTCCGGGGCAGGCTGGCCAGGCAATGGGATCTGCACTGGCAGATTGATGCCACGGATCTGGCGGAACTTTACCCCGAGGCCAGTGGCGAATTTAACGCCAGCGGTTCACTCCAGGGCTCAGCCGAGGCACCACTGATCAGTAGTCGCTTTAATGCAAAATCATTGCGCCTGCAGGATTACCAGATCGCACAGCTTGATGGCAATGTAACGCTTGATCTGCTTCAGTGGCAAAAAATCAAACTGCAGATTAGTGCCAGTGACCTTGCTTACCAGGATCTGCAATTGCAGTCACTGCAGCTTGTCAGTGATGGCCAGCAGATCTCAGTCTACGCACAGGATGGCACCGACTCACTGCAGATTGAAGTGAGTGGCCAGGCCACTAAAGAGCGCTGGCAGGGAACCTTATTAAAGGCTGAACTGTTAAGCCAGCACTACGGTGACTGGCAACTCAATGCACCGGCTGAATTAACACTGGCGGCGCGATCACTTAATATTGCCCCCTTGTGCTGGCACAATACACAACAGGCCGAATTCTGCGCATCTATTAAAGGCGATAACCGGCACTGGCAATCCAGCCTTAGCAGCCGGCATTTCCCGCTTCTGCCCTTTAGCCACTGGCTATCTCCCGAGTTGAAATTCAATGGCACTGCCCATGCCAATGCACAATTAGAACTCATACTGGGTGAACGACTGCATGATCTGTCTGCAGCAAAATTACGGGGTTTTGCGCAACTGGATTTACCCGAAGGTCATATCCAGTTCCCTCCCTTTGACACAGACAGCGAAGCCCTGAACTACAGCAGTGGCAAAATAAACATTCAACTGAATGACAAAGGCATTGAAGCCAGTGGGCAACTGGCCATGCAAAACAATGATGGCTTGCAGATTGAAATCACACTGCCCGGTGCCAATGCGCTGGATATTCGTCCCCAACAGTCCATTAACAGTAAGGCTAAACTGCAGTTACACAGGCTCACCCTGATTGAAGTCCTGGTACCCGAATTACAGCACCTGCAGGGCGAGCTCTCGCTCAATGCCTCGGCCACTGGCACACTGGAGAAACCTGAAGTCGCGGCACAGATACAACTGCTGAATGCGCAGCTGCAGGTACCACGACTCGGGCTGAGCATAAAGCAACTCAGCCTGCGCAGCCATACCGATGCGCAGCAACGACTGCAGTTTCGCGGCAGTGCCCGCTCCGGTGACGGAGAGCTTGTAATCCGCGGGCACACCCTGCTGGATGCAAAACGCGGCTGGCCAACCGAGATGAACATCCAGGGCAACGACATTGAAGTGGCGCGCATACCTGAAGCGGTGGTTCATGCCTCGCCGGATTTACAACTGAGAATTGAGCAGCGAAAACTAGATGTGCACGGCGATGTGCATATCCCCTATGCCCGACTGCAGCCAAAAGACGTTAGCACCGCGGTGACCGTGTCCGATGACGTGGTAATTGTTGGCGGTGAATCGAAACCGCAGGACGCCTGGCAGATCAGCTCGCGCATTCGACTGACACTGGGGGATCGGGTCAGTTTTTATGGCTTCGGTTTCGAAGGCCGATTCAGCGGCAGCCTGTTACTCATCGATCAACCCGGCGAGCTGACCACCGCCAGTGGCGAGCTGAATATACCCGAAGGCCGCTACCGCGCCTATGGCCAACGGCTGGATATTACCGATGGTCGATTACTGTTCAGTGGTGGCCCCTTAACGAATCCGGGACTGGATATACGCGCGGTGCGTGTAACCGGCAATGTCACCGCCGGCATCAAGGTGCGGGGCAGCCTGGATCAACCCGTACTGGAACTGTTTTCCATACCGGCCATGGGAGAAACCGATGCCCTGTCCTATCTGTTGCTGGGACGCCCCATGGAAAACACCTCGGACGAGGAAGGTGCCACCATGGCCAAAGCCGCACTCGCCCTGGGACTGGCCGGTGGCGACAAATTCGCGCGACTGATCGGGAATCGATTTGGCCTGGACGAGGTGCGGGTTGAGAGCAGCGATGGCGGTGACCAGGCGTCACTGGTGATGGGACGCTATCTGTCACCCAAACTGTATATCAGTTACGGCGTGGGTCTGGTTGAGGCCTTTAATACCTTTGCGGTGCGTTACCAGATTTCAGAAAAATGGCAGCTCAAGGCAGAGAGTGGCGAGTATCAGGGTGCGGATCTGTTCTACACCATTGAGCGCTGATCTCCGCTAGAAATTCACACTCTCACCATACCCGGGGATCTGTGCATCCCAGTTTTCTTTTTTCAGGCGCTGTTGCAGTGCCAGCTTGGCATCGCCTTCACCGTGAATCAGATACAGTTTCGGATGCGGCTGTTTGAAATGACTGACCCAGTCGATTAACTGCGACTGACTGGCATGGGCCGAGAAACCACCCAGTGTATGAATCGTCGCATTCACCTGGATTTCATCGTTACCGATTCTGAAGGTTTTTGCACCATCCACCAGTGCCCGTCCCGGCGTGCCAATTGCCTGGTAACCAACAATCACCACATGGGCATTGCGGCGCCAGATATTGTGTTTGAAATGATGACGAATGCGCCCGCCGGTACACATGCCACTGCCGGCAATAATAATCGCACCGGCTTCAATTTTATTTAATGCCATCGATTCTTCAGTGGATGTGGTGTAACGCAGCACTGGCAAAAACGTGTGCAGGCTGGCGTTTTTTCCACGGCGCAGGGCATTCCTGTCTTCGCGGTTAAAGACATTCTGGTAACGGTGGTAAATTTCGGTTACCGCAATCGCCATCGGGCTGTCCAGGTAAACCGCCTGATGTTTAAGCAGGCCTTTCTGGTACAGCTCACCCAGATGAAAAATAATTTCCTGGGTACGCCCCACCGCAAATGACGGAATCATAATATTGCCGCCATTCTCGGACGCATCGACAATAATGTCTTCAAATTCCTGCAGGGTTTCATCCATCGGCCGGTGGTTACGATCACCGTAGGTGGACTCAAGCAATAACACATCCGCGTTTTCTATGGTGACCGGGTCACGCAATAACGCGGCACAGCTATTTCCAAGGTCACCGGAAAACACCAGTGTCTTCTGTTCGCCCTGCTCGCTTATAAATAGCTCAACAATCGATGAACCCAGAATATGTCCGGCATCGTTAAAGCGCACCTCAACCCCATCTGCAATCTGCTGGCGCTCACCATAGTCAAAGCCCTCACATAACGACAGCGTGGTTTCCACATCATCCATGGTATAGATGGGTTCAATTTCTTCCTTGCCTGAACGACGACGGCGTTTATTTTCCCACTCCACATCCCGTTCCTGTAATGACGCGGCATCTTTCAGCATCACATCCAGCAGATCGGCTGTGGGAAACGTCATAAAAATCGGCCCGTTAAAACCCTCTGCCACCAGCTTGGGCAAGCGCCCGGAGTGATCCAGGTGGGCATGGGATAACACCACCGCATCAATCCGGCCAATATCAAACGGAAACGCATCCTTATTAGCGTCCTCTTCTTCACGACGCCCCTGGAACAAGCCGCAATCCAGTAGCAGTGTTACCTTATCGGTTTGCAACAGGTAAGCCGATCCGGTGACCCCGTCTACCGCACCATAAAATGTCAGTTGTGCCATCTTGTCTCCATGCAGAATATGTCAGTATTTTTTTCACAATAACACTTTCTGACGAAAAGTCATGTACGGCGTGGCCGTCGTTAGTCGTTAGTCGTTCGTCTAGTCTGACTAAAGACAAACGACCAAAGACTAATGACTGTTTGCCTTCCACGGAATACCGTACTTCCTGTACATATCGCTGCCGGCGTCCTGCCTCTCGCTAAATACCGCACATCCTGTACATAAAAAAAGCCCCGCCAGAAACTGACGGGGCTTTTTCAAGCGCCAAACCCGGGTTTAAAACCCGGAGTCTAGATTAACACTTGATGTTAGCAGCCTGTGGACCTTTTGGACCTTGCTCTACATCGTATGTAACTTCCTGGCCTTCAGCCAGTGTACGGAAGCCATCGCTTTGAATAGCAGAGAAATGTGCAAACACATCTTTGCTGCCATCAGCAGGAGTAATAAAGCCGAAGCCTTTAGATTCATCAAACCATTTAACGGTACCTGTTGCCATGATATTACCTC
>JBFFND010000036.1:0-11149 GCA_041563375.1 Gammaproteobacteria bacterium
GGCTGGACCTCGTCTGATCTTTATCGATGAACCAACCGCTGGACTGGATGAAGAAAGTTCTGAGCGTTTGCTTGACTACATTAAAAAGGAAAGTGTCCGGCGCTCAATTCTGGTTGTATTACATAACCAGAATCAGGCCAGATCTCTGGGAGGCCATACAGGCTTACTGGCTGGCGGTCGGATACAGGAGTTACAGGAGACAAGTAGTTTTTTTCAGAATCCACTTTCAGGTCCAGCCAGGCAGTTCGTCAAACTGGGGTCATGCAATCTGCCATCACCGGATGCCAGTGTAGATGAACTGGCGGATGACATTCAGCCACCAGAGCCATTGCCGTCTGACGCACGTACTGTCCCCAGTGAGAGTTTTGGTCCTCGCGGTTTTTTATGGCTGAAGCGAGGTCAGCTCGCAGGTACGCCTCTGCCGGGTGTGGTTCACGATATCGATTATGACATGAAGGCACTCAAGCGTATGGGCGTGAGCTGTCTCGTGTCACTGACGACAAAACCGGTGGATCCTGATTTGCTGAATGAATATGAAATCACTGGTCTGTGGTATCCGATCAAGGATATGGGTGCGCCAGACATGGAACAGGCGATGAATATCTGCAGGGATATAGAACAGGCGATGCGTGATGACATGGTCGTTGCAGTACATTGCCGCGCAGGGCTTGGGCGTACGGGAACCATACTCGCTGCCTTGCTGATATGGGAAGGGATTGATGCACTGGTCGCGTTGGATAAGGTCCGTGGTGTCGAGCCACGCTGGGTGCAGTCTGAAATACAGGTCAAATTTCTACAGGCATTTGAAAAAGTGGTAGTTGAGAGACAAAAGGCCGGCAGACAATGATTACAAATGATTAAAACAGAACGATACAAACAAACCCAATCGGAGATATAAATATGGCTAATAAATTAGAACAACAATTACAAACATCCATCGCCAGCATACCGGAATGCGTAGCAGCCGGATATGTTGATTTAACCACAGGTATGTTACTTGGGATAAAAACTGTCGACTCTCATCCTCAGGAAATTCTTGAATTACTTGCGGCAGCTACCTCTGACATGTTCCAGGGTGCCAATGTGGTAACTATCGAAAACATGTTTAAGAAAGCTCGTGGCGTGGAAGATGGTAAGCACTATTTTAATGAAATGATAGTCAACAGTGAAAACCTGATACATGTATTTATGCGTGGCAAACTGAATGAAGATCATGTGATTGTTTTTGTTTGTCGTAAATCGGCAAATCTCGGCATGGTACTAACAAAATCACGTTCTGTGGTGCCGGCATTAGAGTCAGCGTTGTAATTCCGATCGGGCCTTGCAGTACTGATGTGAGGCCCGGTCTTTTTAAATAATTTTTCTAGACGAAATACAAATGGTGGCACTGATGAACGATACAGCTTCAAAAAATGAGGAGCCTGGAAAAAGCCTGAGGCCGATCCTGAGAGCCTTTAATGGGTTAACCAAAGAAATCGAAGCTTCAGCGGTAATTAGTGGGGATGGATATTCCCTCGCATGGGTACTGGATGAGTCGGTTGATCACGATCGGTTTGGCGCTATGTGCGCTTCATTACTGGCTCTAGCTGACAGAGCCGCCAGTGAAATATCACGCGGCAAATTGAAGCAGGTGCTGGTAGAGGGTGATAAAGGAATCATGTTACTGATATATGCAGGTCAGAATGCGGTGCTTGCAGTTGCTGCAAAACCGACATTAAACCTTGGTAAGATATTTCTTGATGCCAAAAAAGCTGCTGCCAATATTGCAGCGGTGCTTGAAAAAATGAATTGTTAATATTGATAGCTTGTGCAGATATCGCATACGCGAAAATGAAACCGATAAAGGTGTTTTTTGAGTCGTATTCCAGTAAGTTGATATGTTAAAAGGCTGATCTGATTGCAGGTTTCCGTACTGCTCAAGCGCTCAATCAGGTTTGTTTTATATAGAGTAAATTGTTGGTGGAAGGAGTTGCTATGAGTGAGTCATGTGGTGTGGATTGTGATCAGGGTCGTCTGCTCGGTTGTAAAACATATTGTTGCAGATTGCTGGTTAGATTGCAGCCCGATGAAATGGAGCCATCTTTGGATGGGTTGCCGCCAAAAGGTTTTGTGGACAAAACAGATGATGGCTATTGCGTACATTTTGAAAGGGATTCCTGCCTTTGTGCTATCTGGAATATGCGGCCGAAAACCTGTCGTGAATATGACTGTAACAAGGACTTTATGTTGCAGGTTGCCCTGAGGAATCAATTCAGAACCATTGTTGATCTGGCGAGAGCGGCCGCAATAACCAGTATACCTCAGGATCAGTATTTGAAAGTGCCCTTGTCTGCCGACAGCAATAATCAGGAATGATGAGTTCTGGATGAAAACATATCAGCTTAAGTTTAACGACAAGATATACCAGTGCCGTGAAAACGAGACACTGCTCGAAGCTTTTATTAGACAGGGTGTTGAGTTGTCATTTTCCTGTCGAAAAGGCAGTTGCCATGTCTGTATGATGCAATGTCTAGATGGTCAACTGAGCGAAGATTCACAAAAAGCTCTGCACGCAGAGTACATTCGCAATAATTATTTCTTACCTTGCAGCTGTATTCCCGTAGCTGACATGGTTCTTGCCAGTGTTCCTCCTCAGGCGCTGATTATTAGTGGTGTCGTTCATTCAAAGGACTATATGACCGAATCTGTATGTCGTCTGTTGATCGAGCCTGCTGCTCCGCTGGATTATCGTGCAGGTCAGTACCTGCGGCTAATCAGAAATGATGGTATGAGCCGAAGTTACTCAATTTCAGGTATGCCTGAGGATTATTATCTGGAGTTTTACGTTAAACGTATGTCCAACGGTGCATTCAGTAACTGGATTTTTGATGATCTCAAAACAGGAGATGCAATTGATTTGCAGGGTCCGTTCGGTGATTGCTTTTACCATGATGAGAAGGGGAGTGATGTAAATCTTGTGCTGATAGGAAAGAGTACGGGTTTTGCCCCCTTAACAGGAATACTGAGGGATGCCATATCAAAAAACCATACTGGGAAAATACATGCGTTCCATCTTGGGGATAACTGGCATGATATCTATAACGGTGAGCTGTTGAAGGATCTGGCTTACGGCAATAATCAAATGAGTTTTTACCAGGGTTTAATCGGCCATGCTTATTGCCCGGATGTGGATCATCTGCTGGGTGAGCTCCATTCAAATAGTTCAAATTTTAATCAGTCGGTGTTTTATATGGCCGGGTCACCCTCATGGCTGGCATCATTGCGTGAACTACTAACTAAATATGGCATAGACGATAGCAGGATCTATAGTGATCCATATGAATTCAATGATCTTCGCCAGAAAGCAATAGCTGGAAGTAATGCAGGCAGAAGAAGAGCCGATTCAACCTGTACGCTGAATACGCAGAATAATGATATAAGCCCAGTTATTGATGGAATCTGGGATGCGCTGGATCAGGGCAGGGTATTGAGTCTCATCTTGCAGGAATTCTATACCATCGTCTACGCAGATGAGCGGTTATCAGCATTTTTTCATAACACCACACGACAACGATCGGTGGAAAAGCAGTTTCTATTTTTGCGCCAGAAATTTACCGGAGAAAAGGTCTATTTTGGTGATCGACCTCGTAACGCTCATCACTGGATGGTTATCACAGATGAGCTGTTCGACTATCGCAAGAACATACTATTAAGCTGCATTCTAAAGCATGAACTTGATGAGAAATATATTCAGGCCTGGCTCGCCATGGAAGAGTCTTTCAGGGGCGATATAGTGAAGTCAGAGCCCTGGCCTAAGGTCGTCAATGGTGTAGAAATGCCACTGAATGGCTACGAGGTTATGGTCATTGATGAGGGCACGATCTGTGATGGCTGCCAGGATGCAATCTATTCGGGTCAGATGGTTCGTTACCATGTACGGCTCGGGCTAACCTATTGTGAACATTGCATCGGTAGCGAGGTTGTCTGATGACTCAACCCCGTTATTATATTACATTGCCAGGGTTTCTGTTTGCGGTGAGTGATAACGTGACATCGGATGTCCGGCTGTTCATGTTTTATCTGATCAATAATTTTCACCAGCAGGCCATTACTTTGTCGGATATGAAGCTGTTTTTTGGTGATGATACTAAAACAGCAATCCAGACGGTTTATTATCTGATTAACATGGGCTGGATTGATATTAATGATTCAGATCAGGTTGAAGAAGTTCAATCAGAGCTGATTGATTTAACCAGTTTGTCAGATCATATGCAGGAGGTTCAACTGGTGCTATCTGATAGCGCAGGACTGACTGTGCTTACCCAGGGTTTGAGTCGCCAGGATGCAGATTGCATTGCGGCTCAGAGTCGCGCGTGCCTGGACACGATAATGCGCTCAAGACGTTGGTCAGAACAGGATAATCATCGACCTTCCGGCTTTACCATAGACTGGAAAGATATAACGTTTACCGGCCAGATATGGCATGTGGGCAGCATTGCCTTCAGTCTAATCACGCCGAATGATATGCCATTACAGGAAAATCATCTCTGTCATATGATTTCCTCCTTGTCGCGGAGGTATTATGCGTAATGATTCGAAAGAAAAAACACTGATTAGTCCCAGTGTGGAAATGTCTACCGGTGGCACGGAAGAGATAACACATTTACTACTGGATCTGAATCGCCATTGTCTGGATATACAATTGTCCATGGTGTCCACACGTGATGGGCTGACCATTTCATCCTGTGGCACTGTGCTGGATCCTGACCAGGTTGGCGCCATGTGTTCAGAGCTGATTACCGTTTGTCACAAAGCGGCCTGTCAACTTGAGCAGGGCGAGCTGGACCAGATGATCCTGCGCTGTTCCAATGGTTGCCTGTTTCTAATGCCTGCAGGTGAACACGCGGTGCTGGCAATAATGGCTGTGCCCGAAGTCAATCTGGGTATGCTGCTGCTGGAGGCGCAACGTGCCGCACGATTAATTCAGGCAGCTCTCTAGTCGCCTGTTGAAAAACGGGGCGGTGTTTTTCTGGATGTTACCGAGCAAAGCGGATAAACCCACATGTCTAAAAGAAAATGCGATCAACGTAAATGTACGCTAACTAATTGATCTGGCTGGAGCGCTTTAAACACTTATTAAGCTGTTTTGCGTTTATTTATTCCGCACATCCTGTGCTCCACCCTTCGGCCGTGCATTCGCACGTTCAAAGTGCTCCTGCACTTTAGTGCGTGTTTAGCGTTGTTCGCGTTTTCTTCTTACTGTCACAGACGCTGAATCAGTTTATAAACTCTTCATAACCACCGCGGAAGTCCTGTATGCCGTCCGCTGTCATCGACAGAATGCGCGTGGCGATGGAGGAGACGAACTCGCGGTCGTGTGAGGTAAAGATAATGGTGCCGGGGTAGTTTTCCAGCGCCAGGTTAAGTGACTCGATCGATTCCATATCCAGGTGGTTGGTGGGTTCGTCCATGATCAGGATATTGGGTTTGCTGAGCATGAGTTTGCCAAACAGCATGCGACCCTGTTCACCACCGGAAAGCACCTTTACCGATTTCTCGATTTCATTCTGCGAGAACAGCAGGCGTCCGAGGATACCGCGCACCACCTGTTCGTCATCGTTTTCGGCTTTCCACTGGCTCATCCAGTCGAACAGGGTCATGTCCTGTTCAAAGTCGGCGGCGTGATCCTGTGCATAATAACCAATCGAACAGTTTTCCGACCATTTGACAGTGCCGCTATTGATTTCAGTGTCGCCCACCAGTGTTTTCAGGAAGGTGGTTTTGCCGATGCCGTTGGGACCAATCACCGCCAGGCGTTCGCCCACTTCCAGCATCAGGTCGAGGTCCTTGATAATCACATTGTCATCGTAGCTTTTACTCAGGCCTTCCAGTTCCAGTGCCAGGCGGAACAGTTTCTTGTCCTGGTCAAAACGGATATAGGGGTTAACCCGGCTGGACGGTTTAATTTCTTCCAGCTCAATTTTATCAATCTGCTTGGCGCGTGAAGTGGCCTGTTTGGCTTTCGAGGCATTGGCGGAAAAACGGCTGACAAAGGATTTCAGTTCGTTGATCTGTACCTGTTTTTTTGCATTCTCGGACAACATCCGTTCTCGGATCATGGTGGAGGCGGTCATGTATTCGTCATAGTTGCCCGGATAAACGCGTAGCTCGCCATAATCCAGGTCCGCCATGTGGGTGCACACTGAATTGAGAAAATGCCGGTCGTGGGAAATAATAATCATCGTGCTCTTGCGATCATTCAGTATATCTTCCAGCCAGCGAATGGTGTTGATGTCCAGGTTATTGGTGGGCTCGTCGAGCAGTAAAATATCGGGGTCGGAGAACAGCGCCTGTGCCAGCAGCACGCGTAATTTCCAGCCCGGTGCAACCTGGCTCATGGGACCGTAATGCTGTTCAATCGGGATTTCCAGACCCAGCAGCAAATCACTGGCGCGTGATTCTGCAGTGTAGCCATCCATTTCGCCAAATTGCACTTCCAGATCGGCGACCCGCATGCCATCTTCTTCAGACATGTCGGGCAGGCTGTAAATACGGTCGCGCTCCTGTTTGATCTGCCACAGTTCCGGCTGCCCCATAATCACCGTGTCCACCACCGAGTACTCTTCATAGGCAAACTGATCCTGTTTCAGTTTGCCCACGCGGTCGCTTTCATCAATCGAGACATTGCCGCTGCTGGGTTCCAGGTCGCCACCGAGAATTTTCATAAAGGTGGATTTGCCGCAGCCATTGGCACCGATTAAACCGTAGCGTTTACCTTCGGAAAACTTGACTGAAATATCTTCAAAAAGGGGTTTTTCACCAAACTGCATGGTGATGTTTGCGGTTGAAATCACTGTATATATCCTGTTGTATTCTGTGTGGGCTGTTGAGGCCGCTGCGGGATTGTTAAAGCCCGCATAGTTTGTTAATAAATGGCTGTGTGTTGTTTGCGCGCTTATAGACCTGAGCTGTGTGCGTGCTTATCTGGCTGTTCAGCTGGCAGTTGATTGGCCTGCTTGTCTGCCTGGCGTTTTTTCAGCCTCAGGGTTTTTCGATGTTTTGCTGTGGTGGTTGCAGCTGAACCGATGTGTTCTTCACCACGGGCTTTTGCCAGTTGCATCTGTTTTTCACGTTCCATAAAACGCTGGCGCTGCTCTTCACTGGTGCTGTCGTAACAATGGGGACAGCTGACACCCGGCGTGTACTTTTCGCTTTGCTTGTCTGCCTCGGTAATCGGCAAACGGCAGGCATGGCATTGATCGTAACTGCCTTTTTGCAGCGCATGGTTAACGCTCACCCGGTTATCGAACACAAAACATTCTCCCTGCCAGAGTGATTCTTCCTCGGGCACGGTCTCCAGGTATTTAAGAATGCCCCCCTGCAGGTGATACACCTCTTCAAAGCCCTGTTGTTTTAAATACGCCGTGGATTTTTCACAACGAATACCGCCGGTACAGAACATTGCCACTTTTTTATGTTTCGCAGGGTTCAGGTTCTGTGCAACGTATTGCGGAAATTCGCGGAAGGTTTGCGTGGCCGGGTCAATGGCATTTTTGAATGTGCCAATGGCGGCTTCATAGCCGTTGCGCGTATCAATCAACGTCACGTCCGGGTCGGCGATCAGCGCGTTCCAGTCTTCCGCTTTTACATAAGTACCCACCACATGGTTGGGGTCTATGCCTTCAACACCCATGGTGACAATTTCTTTTTTCAGTTTTACCCGCGTACGGTAAAACGGCATATGGTCGTCAAAGGAAAATTTACAACGGATATCCGCCAGGCGGGCGTCGGATTTTAACCAGTCGAGCAGGGCATCAATCGATGCCTGTGAGCCGGCGACGGTGCCGTTGATGCCTTCACTGGCGAGTAACAGCGTGCCTTTGACATTGTGCCTGAGCATCACGTCCAGCAAGGGCTGGCGAAGCGACTTGTAGTCGTGCAACGTAACAAAATGATAGAGGGCCGCAATAACGATGCGTGACATAGTAATAACCTGTGCTGCGAGCTGGAACGTAAATCCAGTGCAAAATTAAAGGCTGCGAATTATACACGTTTCGCCCTGTTTTAGGGGGCTTTGCCGGGTATTTAGCGGTGCATTTCATCCGTTTATCGAGTTTTGCGACTGTATACCGCTGTTATTAAACCCGCTCGGTGTATTAAGCCTGTGCTGTACGCTGGCCGGTATCCCGTGAGTCAGCCGCTGATGCCCGGCTCAGTCGCCATTTCAGTACCTCAAAAAAGGCCCTGTTGGGATTTTGTATGGCTTTGCACTGGTTTACCTGCTGCGGATGTTGTGTGCGGCCAGGGACCCATTCTGGATAGAAAACCTGTTCGACTGTCAGCAGATTGATAATTTTCAATGCGATCTACGCAGGCCTGTTTCAGCATAAAAATCACATGATCGGCCTGTCGGTCGATGCCAGTCAGGAGTCTATGTATGTCAGACCAGGATCCCCAGGACACAGTCGAGACACAACTGCCGCAACAGGTCAGTTGCCAGCTTTGCCGCAAGCTGCTGCCCGCGGATGAGGCGGTGGTGGAAGAAGCGAAGGATTATGTGCACTGGTTCTGTGGCCAGGACTGTTACCAGCGCTGGCAGCATGAGCACGACCAGGGGCAGGAATCATCCATTGAAAAAGATTAAATGAAAGGGGACAGGACATGTCAAAAATTGCCATGCTGGTAGGTGAGGGTTACGAAGACTCGGAATTTCAGCAGCCTTTCGATCGCTTTAATGAAGCGGGGCACGATGTGGTGGTGCTGGGTACTGAAGTCGGCAGTGTTATCAAAGGCAAGCGGGGTGAGAGTAAAATTGAAATACAGCACACGCCAGCCGATGTGAGACCGGAAGATTTTGATGCAGTGGTGATTCCGGGTGGCTATGGTCCGGATAAGTTACGCATGGATCCGGACATGGTCGACTTCGTGCGCCGTTACGATGCCACCGGTAAACTGCTGGCTTCGATATGTCACGGTCCGCAACTGTTAATCGAAGCTGAAGTCGTGGCGGGCCATACCATGACATCATGGCCGTCGGTGCGCACAGACCTGATTAATGCAGGTGCAAAGTGGCTGGACCAGCCGCTGGTGATAGATGGCAAGCTGATTAGCTCGCGCAAACCGGATGACCTGGAGGTTTTCAGCCAGGCGGTGCTGGCACGGCTTGAGGAACCCGCAGAGGCTTGAAACAGAAAACGCACTAAAGTGCAGGAGCACTTTGAACGAGCGAATGCTCGGCCCGGAGGGTGGAGCACAGGATGTGCGGAATAAATGCACACGAATGTTTTCGTATCCTGGGGCTCATTCATTATTCCAGTCTGCAGGGCTGTAATGAATTGAGCCCGACGCTGTTAGTAATGGCCCTTTTTTCCCTGTGTTATTTTTATTATTTTATCTGCAAGAGACAAGCAGGGATTCTGATGAGAAAACTATAAATCTTTTAGTAGAACTGGATTAGACAGCCTCAGGTATCGTTTCATAATCAGGGGGTGGTGTGGGCGCCAAAGGTGTCGACGGATCCAGGTGAGGTAAGCCATAAGCCGAGCGTGCCCGGTTGCACAGTCCAAGTTGGTCTTCTACCGAGTCTGCATCGGGGAAATCGCGACACACCGAAGAGCGCTGTGCATAAATACCACAGCTTACATTAACGCCTATTTCACCCTGCAGTGAAATGCACCTGGGTTGCGGGCAATTGGTGCCTTTCATGGCGACTTTATAGGGGTTTACAGGTTCAGTCAGTTCAGCGGGTACATGGCCATCCAGTAAAGGATCGGTCTCGGCCCAGTAAAAACTGACCCGATAAAAGGCGCAGCAGGCGCCGCAGGAAACACAGGAGTTAAACGCAACAACAGACATGAAAATGCCTCACTACGCACGAAATTGGACTGGCCGGATTATGCTGTTTTTTAGATTTTTGGCAAGATAATTCAACGGGATAGGACTGTTATTTACGGACGTGGTGACGCCGGGCAGCACGAGTGGTTATACACTGGCGGAACTGGCAGCCAGGCTCCAGCCTGGGCTGGAATTCCAGAGAGAATTGATAAATGAGTATACTGGCCCCGAAGGATATTCGAAGGATATTCGAAGGATATTTGGATATTTGGGGTCAGATGAAATGGATATTTGGGGTCAGATGAAAAACTCAAGAATTAACCTGCTATACTGAACAGCAACACAGACAAAAATCATTTCAAGGAAGAAAGATGGCTCGTCTACCCAGGATTTGTTTACCAGATATGCCACAGCATATCATCCAGCGAGGTAATAACCGCCAGGTATGCTTTGGCTCGGAAGAGGATTTTAGCAACTACGCTTATTTGCTTTCGAAATACTCAGAAGAGTTTGAGGTTTCTATTCATGCCTGGGTATTCATGACAAATCATGTTCACCTGTTGGCTACACCAAAGCAAGTAAACGGAATATCATCCATGATGCAGGCTTTAGGTCGTCGTTATGTGCGTTATTTTAACTACACATATCAGCGTACGGGAACGCTGTGGGAAGGGCGTTTTAAATCATGTGTCGTTGATGCAGAAAACTATTTACTTACTTGTATGCGTTATATAGAGCTCAATCCAGTACGCGCGAGCATGGTTTCCAGTCCTGAGGAGTATCGTTGGTCTAGTTATCATGCAAATGGAGTTGGTAAGCAAATAGAACTATGTAAACCACATGAGGTTTATACGAAACTGGGTAAAACCAAGTCAATCCGAATTAAAACCTACCGTGAATTATTTAAATATCATTTGGGTAACGATGAGTTGGTGCAAGTCAGGAAAGCTGTAAATCAGGGTATGGCATTGGGAAATGACAGATTCAAGCAAGAGGTAGAGCAACTATCTGGTCGTCGTGTAACGACATTACGGCGAGGGCCAAAGTCGAAAAACAAATAGTTTTTCATCTGACCCCAAATATCTCAAATATCTTTTATGGGTGAATTTGTCCAATACGAAGAACGCCGAGAAATATTTGAAAAAGAAATACTTCAATCTAGCGCATTGTCATATAGCGCCAAAAAAGAGTTACTGTTAAAGATTGTAAATAACTTAAAGTTACTTCAAAGAAAAAAGAAAGAGAAACTTCAAAAATGCCTTAAAGATATCATGTATGGAGAAATGCCTTTGCACATGGCAATGTAAGAAATGACACTAAAAAGGGATGTTTTATA
>JBFFND010000037.1:0-11105 GCA_041563375.1 Gammaproteobacteria bacterium
GCGACCTGGTCGCCCTGCTGGATGCACTGGCCGCTTTGCTCGAGGCATCACGCTAAAATCCTGCCCTGCCCATGTCACTGCGTCCCGGGCAAAGTCCGCTGCAGCTGTTTTATATCAATAAAAACGACCTGCGACTGAATTATGATACTCACTGGATGATACACACAGGTGAGCCACACCATGGCAGACATAGATTTTGATATTGAACTGATCAGGAAATACGACATTGCCGGGCCGAGATATACCTCCTACCCCACCGCGGTGCAGTTCAATACCCAGTTCACCGAGGCGGATTACCGCGCACAGGCGGAAAAGTCCAATGCCTCGGGGCGTGACCTGTCACTGTATTTCCACCTGCCCTTCTGCGACACCATCTGTTATTACTGCGCCTGCAACAAGGTCATCACCAAGGATCGCAGCAAGGCGGACCCATACCTGCACAACCTGCACAAAGAGATCGCCCTGCAGAGCCAGCTATTTGATCGCTCGCGCAAGGTGAACCAGCTGCACTGGGGCGGCGGCACGCCCACCTTTATCAGCCATGCACAGATGGCCGAACTGATGCAGGTGACGCGACAGCATTTTAATCTGCACGATGACGACAGCGGCGAGTACTCGATTGAAATCGACCCGCGGGAAGTCAGTCGCGACAGTATTCGCCTGTTACGCGACATCGGTTTTAACCGCATGAGCCTGGGGGTGCAGGATTTTGATCCGGCGGTGCAGAAAGCGGTGAATCGAATACAGTCGGAGCAGCAAACCCTGGATGCGCTGCAGAATGCACGTGACTGCGGTTTTAAATCCATCAGCACCGACCTGATCTACGGCCTGCCACTACAGAACGAAAGCAGTTTTGCCACCACGCTGCAGCGCATTATCGATATCAGCCCCGACCGTATTTCGCTGTTTAACTATGCGCACATGCCCGAGCTGTTCAAACCACAGCGCCGTATCAATGAAGCGGACATGCCCAGCGCGGAACGGAAACTGGCGATTCTGCAACAGAGCATTGAGCAGCTCACCGGCGCCGGTTATGTGTATATCGGCATGGATCACTTTGCCAAGCCCGATGACGAGCTGAGCATTGCCCAGCAGCAGGGCAAGCTGTATCGAAATTTCCAGGGTTATGCCACCCACGCCGACTGCGACCTGGTTGGCCTGGGCATCACCTCGATCGGTACCCTCGACAACAGCTTATCGCAGAATGTAAAAACCCTGGACGAATACCAGCAACGCATTGGCCAGGATCAGCTGGCAATTTATCGCGGCGTGATTATTGACCAGGACGACCTGATTCGTCGCGATGTGATTATGCAGTTGATCTGTCAGTTCGATCTGAAATTTGCCAGCATCGAGGCCAAACACGGTATTCAGTTCAGTGACTATTTTGCCGACGAACTGCAGCGACTGCGCAGCCTGCACGACGATGGTCTGCTAGAATTAAACCAGCAGGGTATCCGCGTCAGCGACAAAGGTCGCCTGCTGATTCGCAATATCTGTATGCAGTTTGACCGATACCTGCAAACAGCACAGACAGGGCAACGCTTTTCAAAAGCTATTTAATCAGGCTCAATCCAGCAGGTACATGGCCACAAGGAACACAGAATGCCATCCAGATTGCTTAAAAACTACCTCGACGAAAACGATACACCCTATGTATCGATCCAGCACTCGATGGCGTTTCGCGCCATCGACATTGCCCGCTCAATCCATATCCCCAGCCGCGAGCTGGCAAAGACTGTGATCATCAAGGTGAATAATGAACTGGCAATGGCGGTGGTGCCCGCCAACTACCTGGTTAACCTGGATATATTGCGCGAAGCCCTCAATACCGAGAACATCGAACTGGCGGATGAAGCCGAATTTGCCAAACGTTTCCCCGATTGTGAAGTGGGGGCAATGCCACCTTTTGGCGTGCTCTACGATATGGATGTGTATGTTGCAGAAAGCCTGTCCGAAGATGAAAAAATTGCCTTTAACGCCGGTTCTCACCTTGAAGTGATTCAGATGAACTATAAGGATTACGAAGCACTGGTAAAACCGCGCTTTATTTTTCTCGACAAACCCAGCCGCCTGTCGAGCAGTTAAACGCCACCTCAACGGGTGAGACTTTAAGAGCCAGAACATGAGTAAGCGACGCGAAAACGACACAGAGAATGTTCCCCTGCAGGCACCGGGTGTACGCAGCAGCCGCGGCTATGAAGTGAATGGCCAGTGGTATTTTGAACTCAGGGGTGGCGGACAGAAAGGTCCCTTTGACAGTGAAGAGGAAATGCTGAGCGCACTGAATGAGTTTATTCTGTTACACGAGCATATGAAAAAACTCGACGAATAGCGCTATAAACTTAGTCCGCATAGCTTGAAAAGCACCCCGTAGAGATTATATGCTGGCAACAGCATCAACCGTAATGCTATCTGGAGAACAGGGCTCAGGTCTTATTTAGACAGAACCCGGAAATGAGAACGAGGATATTATGCAGCAACATCGAGCCGGCGAAAGCCAACCTATCCCTTTTCGTAATGACCGTTATTTCTGCGTAAATGGCGTGTGGTATTTCGAAGCCCGGGGCGGCAAACAGATTGGCCCCTTTATCAGCAAAAAAGAAATGGAAGCGGAGTTAATGATGTTTATCCGCGAAAAAAGCCTGCTCGGCAACTTTCAGCAGGTTACCGACTGATTACGCAGCGACTGGATTAATTTGTTCGCCATCAGTCACGAAACTCTGACACACGGATGCGTCCATTCACCATCTTTGATTCTCGCTGCATGATTTTCTGCATCTTCTCCCAGAAGGCCTGATTCAGGTCGAAGTCCTGGGCGATCGCTGTACCTATTAACAAAATCAGCAGATCGGCACACTCTTCCGCCAGTGACTCACGAGACTTGCCCTTGCTGGCGCAGGCAGAAATCTCACCCAGCTCTTCCACCATCAGCGCAATACGATACATCAGCTCTTCGCCGCCGGTATTCTTGAAGTCATGTTTGTCATGGAAGGCCTGCACTTCGGCCAGCATGGTTTGATAGGAATCGCTGTTCATGGTTGCTCTCATTTTTCTGGTTTAACAGACACTATACGCTGGCAACATAAAAACGATGTTGCTACTGACTTTCAGACAGACAGCAGCGTTATTAGCGATTTTACATTCTATACTTTGAATGAGCTCTGGATAATGCTATCCCGGCTATTATGCCGCCGACCCAATTTAGCCTGCCTGAGCGGTTAACCTCAAGTCATCAATTTTATTGAACACGAGGAGCAACAAATGATAAACCGATCTGAACATTCCCTCCCTGAAAACCAGACATTCCGTAACTGGCAGCAGAACTGGCAACGCACACCACAACTGGATGAAAACGGCCTGCTGCAACAGCCTGATCAATGGAACCCGCAGCTCGCAAGCCATCTGGCCAGTCGGCTGGATATTACACCGTTAAGCGATGATCACTGGACGGTGATTAATGAACTGCGTGAACATTATCAACGCTTTGCGGTGGCACCTGCCATCCACAGCATCTGCCATAAACATCGGCAAGATGAATTCTGGGTGCATCAACTGTTTGGCAACTGCCTGAATGCCTGGCGGGTGGCCGGTTTGCCGGATCCCGGCGAGGAAGCCCGTGCCTATCTGAATGATATGTAACCGGGGCCGCTGGCAGCTTAGCTTTTTTTCAGCAGGCGTTTGAATGACAGCCGATCACGTTCATCGAACAGGCGCCGCGAAATCAGCCAGAGCACGGAAATGACACCAAAACCGGTGCCGGCGGAGATCATAAACATAATCAGTATCTGGTACTTCACCGCTTCCACCGGTGGTGCACCTGCCAGTATCTGCCCGGTCATCATACCGGGCAGGCTGACCAGCCCTGCCGCCGCCATTGAGTTAATAATTGGAATCATCCCGGCACGCATCGCCTCGCTACGAATATCGGCGATGGCTTGCTGCGCGCTCTGTCCGAGCATCAGCCGCTGCTCAATCACCGGGCGCTGTTGCCAGGCGGTTTGCGTGAGCCGATCCATGCCCAGTGCAATACCGTTCATGGTGTTACCCAGCAGCATACCCAGCAACGGAATCGCGTACTGCGGGTGATACCAGGGATCCGCCTCGATCACCACCAGCAGGCACAGCAGGGTAATCAGGAACGAGGATACAAACAGCGAGCCGGTGCTGACACCGAAGCCCCACCAACCCCTGAGCTTGCGTTTCTGCCGCGAGAGGATTTCCCAGCCGGCCACCGAAATCATCACAAAGGAAATCAGTAAGACAAACCACAACTGGGTACTGGCAAACAGTGCCTTGAGCACCAGGCCAATCAGCAATAACTGAACCGTGGTGCGCAGCGCGGCAATATACAGTGAACGGGTAATGCCCAGGCGCATCGCCCAGCCAAGCATGCCCAGCAGCAGCACCAGAATCGCCGCCAGTATCAGATCGTATGACGATAAACTAATCAGCATCTCAGGCGCACTCCCCGTTACCCGCCAACACACCGTTTTCAATTCGGTAACAGCGTTGCGCCGTGCGCTTTAGCTGCTGCGGATCATGGCTGACCCAGATGGCACAGGCCGACTGCTGTTGCACATAGTCGACCACAAAGGCTTCAAACGCCGCGGTGCTTTGCGGATCCAGGTTAGCAGTGGGCTCATCCAGCAGCAGCACCTCGGGGTGGTTTTCCAGCAGGCGCATCAGGCCCAGGCGCTGGTTTTCACCACTGGACAGGCGCGACACTGGCCAGTTACCTATATCCCCGGGCAGGCCGAGCTGTATCGCCTGCTGCTGATCGAACTGCTGAAAATGCACGGCTACCTCGTCCAGCCACCAGAAGGTTTCGGCGGACAACAGTCCAACCCGGCAACGCCATTGCGGTGCACTCATCGACTGTTGCGCAACGCCATTTAACAATACCTCGCCCTGGTGTTCATCCAGATCCGCCAGCGCGCGTAACAGGCGCGATTTACCGGAACCGGAGGCACCGTAGAGCCCGATAATTTCGCCCGCCTCGATCTGCAAATCGATCGGCCCGCAATGCAAGTATTGCAACTGGCGTACAGAAAAACTACTCACTCAAAAACTCGCTTAAATTACGCCCTGGATATTTCACTTTAAACTGGCTCACCCTGACTGATTTAACCTGACTGATTCACCCTGGCAATTAAACAGGGTTTTAAAAGAACGGAGACAAAAGCACTGAGCAACGCAGCCAGCCTCAATTGTGGCTATAATTCGAAGCATGATCACGCTGCGTTTTTCTCACCCTGTTTTATATGCTGCCGCTTTACGCCAGCTGATACCGAACTTAGCCTGCTTGCTGCTACTGGCACTGTCCGGTGCGGCCTTTGCCAGCACCGATGCAAATAACCCGGACTCAACAGGCGAAGCGAAGCGTATTGAAGTTTATCCACTGAGTCAAAATTTTCACGATGTGGCCAGCGGTGAAACCCTGCAACAGATCGTGCTGCAGCTACTGCCGAACCGACCGGCCCAGCGCACCCGCTTAATGCGGGATATTATGCGACTAAACCCCTCGGCTTTCGTGCAGCAGAACCCCAACCGCCTCAAGGCCGGTGTACGTTTATGGCTGCCTAACAACCCACCACGCCCTGCGCCTCAACAGCAAACCCGCAACCGGCATATAGAGTCCTTCAGCTGGGGCCAGGTGATTCAGCGCCGACAGCCCTGATCTTCAGGCCTGCAACAGCGCACTATCAGAGCAGACCGCGCTCGGCAAAGGACACCACCTCATCCCCCACCACAAAATGATCCAGCACGCGCACATCCACCAGCTTCAGGGCATCGATCAGGCGCCGGGTAATCTGCTCATCGGCCTGGCTGGGCTCGGCTACACCGGAGGGGTGATTATGCGCAAAGATCAGTGCGGCCGCATTGTGCTGCAGGGCTTTTTTCACCACTTCCCGCGGATACACACTGGCGCCGTCAATGGTGCCGCGAAACAGCTCCTCAAAACAGATCACCCGGTGACGCTGATCCAGAAACAGCGCGGCAAACACTTCATGGGGATAGTCGCGTAACTGGCTGCTGAGATACTGCCGGGTATCCTGCGGACTGCTCAGGGTATCGCCCCGCTGCAGGCTCTCAAACAGGTAACGCCGTGCCATCTCCAGCACCGCCTGCAACTGTGCATATTTGGCTGTACCCAGTCCCGCATGCTGACAGAAGCTTTGCTGGTCGGCTTTGAGCAACTGGCGCAAGCCCTGAAAACCCTGCAGTAATTCCTGCGCCAGATCCACTGCACTTTTGTCGCGCATGCCGGTGCGCAGGAAAATCGCCAGCAGCTCAGCGTCACTCAGGGACTGGCTGCCCTTGCTGAGCAGTTTTTCACGGGGCCGTTGATGCTGCGGCCAGTCGGTAATTGCCATAAGCGGAGTCCTTTCTGCCTGTTGAATAGATAATGCTATGGCAGCTGTCCGTCTGCCTTAGATCAGTTGTAGTTTACGCGGCCAGGATTTATTTGCCAATTGCATGCCTGACTGGCGGCCGCAGCTGCCAGTCATCCCGCGTTAATATCTTACTGGGGCCGCCGCCAGTTTCTGCTAAAATGCCCCCATGACATCATCCTCAACGGTTTCGCTGCACAATAAAAATATCCTGCTCGGCGTATGCGGTGGCATTGCCGCCTATAAAAGCGCCGAGCTGTTGCGCCGCCTGCAGGATGCCGGGGCCAGTGTGCGGGTGGTGATGACCGCTGCGGCCTGCGAATTTATTACCCCGCTGACCTTTCAGGCACTGTCGGGTCACCCGGTACACACCGAGTTACTCGACGCAGAAGCCGAGTCCGGCATGGGACACATCGAGCTGGCCCGCTGGGCAGACCTGATTCTGATCGCACCGGCCACCGCCAACACCCTGTCACGCCTGGCCCAGGGCCGCGCCGATGACCTGCTCAGCGCCATCTGCCTGGCCAGCCAGAGCCCGCTGGCGATTGCCCCGGCAATGAACCATGTGATGTGGTCATCCGCCAGCACCCAGCAGAACCTACAGCAACTGACTGAACGGGGTGTGCATGTGTTTGGCCCGGCCTCGGGTCACCAGGCCTGCGGTGAAAGCGGCGAAGGACGTATGCTGGAAGCCGAGCAATTGCTGCAGGCCAGTGCGCAACTGTTCAGGGCGGGCAGGTTGCAGGGTGTCAAGTTGATGATTACCGCCGGGCCCACCTTCGAGCCCATTGATCCGGTGCGTTATATCGGTAACCGCAGCTCCGGCAAGATGGGCTTTGCGCTGGCCGAAGCCGCGGTTGAACAGGGCGCCCAGGTCACCCTGGTGGCCGGGCCGGTACAGCTGGCGACGCCAGATCACGTCACACGCATTGATGTGCAAACCGCACAGCAGATGTACGACACAGTAATGCAGCAGATTGACCAGCAAGCAATCTTTATTGCCACCGCCGCGGTAGCGGATTACCGCCCTGCCGATGTGCAAAGCGAAAAAATAAAAAAATCGGCGCAGCAATTCGAACTTCAACTGCAACGCAACCCGGATATACTGGCCACTGTGGCAGCACTCAAGCACCCGCCGTTTACCCTGGGCTTTGCCGCGGAAACCCACAACGAAAAAGATTATGCCATCGGCAAGCTGCAGGCTAAAAAGCTCAGTATGATTGCCGCCAATAAGGTAGCATACGACAGCACCAGCAGTGACGCGCAACAGGACAGCGGCTTTAGCAGCGACTACAATGCGTTACAGGTTTTCTGGCAGAGCGAACCGAATGACATTGCGCAACAGACTTTCCCACGAGCGCGCAAAACACAACTGGCTCGCCAGCTACTCGATTTACTCGCAACCCACTATCAAAACACAATAATATGAAGACACTGCAATTAAAAATTCTTGATTCACGCATTGGCAACAGCATCCCTTTACCCGAGTACGCCACCCCCGGCTCGGCCGGTATGGATTTACGCGCCTGCATTGATGCACCGCTAACCCTCAAACCCGGCGACACTGAACTGATTCCCACCGGCCTTGCGATTCACATCAGCGATCCCGGCTATGCCGCGACCATTCTGCCCCGCTCCGGGCTGGGCCATAAACACGGCATCGTACTGGGCAACCTGGTGGGACTGATTGATTCCGATTACCAGGGACAACTGTTTGTCTCCTGCTGGAATCGTGGCCACAGTGAATTCACCATTGACGTGGGCGACCGCATAGCCCAGCTGGTGATTTTACCGGTGGCCCAGGTCAGCTTTGAAACCGTGACTGAATTTTCAGACAGTGATCGCGGCGAAGGTGGTTTCGGCCACTCCGGCCACAAATAATTATTACAGGATTTTTTTATGGGCACAGTAAACCCGGCAATTTTCAGAATGTATGATATTCGCGGCGTGGTTGCGACCGACCTCACCGCCGACACGGTTCGACTGATTGGTCAGGCTTTTGCAACCGAATGTTTGAAGCAGAATGTTAACAGCGTGGCGATTGGCCGCGATGGACGGCTGCACAGTAAAAAATTATCCGTGGCGCTCACCGAAGGTTTAAATGCCGGCGGCTGTGATGTGATCGACGTGGGCATGGTGCCCACCCCGGTTCTATATTTTGCCACGCACCATTTGAAAACCGGCACCGGTATCATGGTCACCGGCAGTCACAACCCACCGGAATACAACGGCCTTAAAATGTCGATGGCCGGCAAAACCCTGTACGGCGATGACATTACGCATTTGTATCGACTGATTGATAACAACCTGCTAAACCAGGGCAGCGGCAGTTACCGGGAAGTCGAGTTACTCGACACCTATAAAGAGCGCATTGTCTCCGATATAAAACTGCAACGACCAATGAAAATTGCCATCGACTGTGGCAATGGCGTGGCCGGCGTGATTGCCACAGACCTGTTCAGGGAACTGGGCTGCGAAGTCACCGAACTCTATTGCGATGTGGATGGCAATTTCCCCAATCATCACCCGGATCCAAGCAAACTGGAAAACTTGCAGGATATCTGTGCGTCCATTAAAGACAACCAGCTGGACCTGGGACTTGCCTTTGATGGCGACGGTGACCGGGTGGGCGTGATTGATGACCAGCAGAAAGTCATCTGGCCTGATCGGCAGATGATTTTATATTCGGAAGATGTATTATCGCGCAATCCCGGCGCGCAGATTATTTACGATATAAAATCCAGCTATCACCTGGGCAAGGCGATCGAAAACATGGGTGGTGAACCGCTGATGTGGAAAACCGGCCATTCCTTAATCAAGGCCAAAATGAAAGAAACCGGCGCACTGCTGGCGGGCGAAATGTCCGGGCATATCTTCTTCAAGGAACGCTGGTATGGTTTTGATGATGGGCTGTACAGTGCCGCACGCATGCTCGAATTACTGAGTAAAAAAGCCGGTACCACTTCAGAAATTTTTGCCCAGCTACCGGACAGTTTTAATACCCCGGAGATCCAGGTGAATTTCGATGAAGGCGAACATTATAAATTCATGGAAAAATTCAAAACCACCGCCGATTTCGGCGATGCGGATATTTCCACCATCGACGGCATGCGCGTGACCTGGGACAAGGGCTGGGGACTGATTCGTCCGTCCAATACCACCCCCTGCCTGGTACTGCGTTTTGAAGCTGATGATGAACAAACCCTGCAACAGGTACAGGCCAGCTTCCGTCAGCAGATGCTCGCCACTGACAGCAACATACAATTAACTTTTTGATTAAAGCCCACTATGGATAATACTAAAGCCAGTAATGTCGTCAGCGTTTTATCGGAAGCGCTGCCCTATATACAGAAACTTAACGGCAAAACCATCGTTATCAAATACGGCGGTAATGCGATGACCGACCAGGATCTGAAAATCGGTTTTGCCCGCGATATCGTACTCCTTAAGCAGGTGGGCATTAACCCGGTGGTGGTACACGGCGGTGGGCCACAGATCGCGCAACTGCTGGAACGGGTGGGCAAGGAATCGAAATTTATCCAGGGCATGCGCGTTACCGACACCGAAACCATGGACATCGTCGAAATGGTGCTCGGCGGCCTGGTCAACAAAAGCATTGTCACCATGATCAATCAACAGGGTGGTCGCGCGGTGGGTTTAACCGGCAAGGATGGCAGCCTGATTCGCGCGAAGAAAATGCAGATGTCGATTGATTCCGACAGCAACACCTCGGAAATTATCGACCTGGGTCATGTTGGCGAAGTACAGACCATTGACCCCGCGGTGGTATCGATGCTGGATGATGATGATTTTATTCCGGTAATTGCGCCTATCGGCGTGGGCGACGATGGCCAGTCCTATAATATCAATGCGGACCTGGTCGCCGGCAAACTGGCCACGGTACTTGGCGCGGAAAAACTGCTGCTATTGACCAACACGGTCGGCATTCTGGACAAGCAGGGTAAGCTGCTCACTGGCCTGAATGCACGGCAGGTGGATGACTACATTGCGGATGGCACCATCTATGGCGGCATGCTGCCCAAGGTCAACTGTGCACTGGATGCGGTCAAGTCCGGCGTTAAAACCTCGCACATAATCGATGGTCGCGTGCCCCATGCGGTATTGCTTGAGCTGTTAACCGATGAAGGTGTGGGTACTTTGCTTAAGGGTTAAAAGCAGTCCATCGTCTTTAGTCATTGGTCGTTAGTCGGTTCTGTGCTTTTGACGAATGACTAACGACAAATGACTTTTTACGTAGGGTGGATCAAGCGCTAGCGGATCCACCGGTCTAATTCAAAATTTACCTGCACGATAAAATTAACTGGGCTGTTTCGCCTTTCTGGCGACTCACTTTTCTGTCTTCAGCAACAGAAAAGTAAGCAAAAGAATGCCGCCCCGGCACCCAAGCTTTTATTTTAAACAGCAATAATAAAAGTCCCTTCTTCACTCCCGATTTTTGTGGCTGCTGCGGAACTCACGAATCATAAACAGCATGATTCGCTCAGACATCCTCGCAGAAAGACCCCACAAAAATCACTCGCTCATCAGCTTGTGCGAAGGGGAAACAGCTGCGTACCCAACGGTCAAGTCACTTTTTAAACGATGGGCTTGCGACAATCTTCCCTGTCACTTGCCGAAAAGGCTTTCTACACAGGGGCAAAATCACAGGACGTGATTTTGAGTGCTGATGTGCCTGGACGGCACTCCAGC
>JBFFND010000038.1:0-11051 GCA_041563375.1 Gammaproteobacteria bacterium
CACTCTATTGTCGGTGGTGTACTGGGCGCTGGTATTGCTGCCGGCGGCCTGGGCATCGCCAACTGGGACCAGATGGGTAAAATTGCCGCCAGCTGGGTTATCTCGCCGGTGCTGGGGGGTGCCATAGCCGCGCTGTTCCTCTACACCATTAAACGCAGTATTACCTACAAATCCGATATGAAGGACGCCGCACGCAACATGGTGCCCCTCCTGGTGGCGATTATGGCCTGGGCCTTCGGCACCTACCTGATTCTCAAGGGCCTGAAAACCATCTGGAAAGTTGACTTCCTCACCGCCGCCACCATCGGCACCGGTATTGCAGCTGCGGTTTACATTATTGTACGTCCGCTGATTTCCCGCGCCGCAGCCAGCATGAGCAATGACAAGGAAGGCGTCAACAAACTGTTTACCGTGCCGCTGATTTTTGCCGCCGCATTGCTCAGCTTTGCCCACGGCGCCAATGACGTAGCCAACGCGGTGGGTCCACTGGCGGCCATCAATGATGCGATTACCAACCACGGCATTGCCACCAAGGCCCCCATTCCACTGTGGGTGATGCTGGTGGGTGCACTGGGTATTGCGCTGGGCCTGGCACTGTACGGCCCCAAGCTGATCCGCACCGTGGGGTCTGAAATCACCGAGCTGGACCAGATGCGCGCCTTCAGTATTGCCATGGCTGCTTCAATCACGGTGATTGTTGCCAGCCAGCTGGGCCTGCCGGTGAGTTCAACCCACATTGCGGTGGGCGGTGTGTTCGGTGTGGGCTTCCTGCGCGAATACCTGAAAACCAGCTACTCAACCATGGTGGAAGAAATCAAGTCGCATCACCATGAGCAGGATGAGCAGGTGATCGAGAAGTTCCTGCTGGACTTCAAGGACGCACCACTGGACCAGAAACGCAAGATGCTGACACAGCTGAAGCAACACTCTGCCAAGGCCGACCTCACCAAGAAGGAACGCAAGCAACTGCGCAAGCTGTACAAGCATGAACTGGTGAAGCGCTCGCATTTTATGAAAATTGCCGCCGCCTGGGTGATTACCGTGCCCGCCTCGGCACTGATTGCCGCACTGCTGTATTTCGCCATTCGCGGCATGATGCTGCCCTGATAGCCTGCTCAGTTCCAGCGCTCTGCCACAGCTGGCGGAGCACTGGCCTGGCGGTGAATTTAGCCGGCTGAAGCCGGCCAGCTAATAATAACTTTTTATTCCCGTCATAAACCACATATATGGACTGGGCAAAACTTAACCACTATATATGGTGGTTTGCCTGCTCGATAACTGCATGCAATGCAGCCGGATACCACCGTTTATCCATAAAAATGAAACTCTTTGCACTTTTTTTAACACACCGCAAAGCGCGTCAGCACGGCGTTTGTTGAATATCCGCCGGAATTAGTCACAAGTTATCCCCAGAAAAACCCACAGCCTGCATTTGAAACCACAACATCTTGTGGTATTTTACTCACAGACCACTATATAAGCATAATTATCTGCTTATAAACCCGACTCGAATTAACCGGCTAAACCACGCGACTAGCCAATTATCGATGGGCCTTCCGACTGTGCAGCAGCGACAGCCGGATGCTCGGTAAAACATACCGACCTGAAGACGTCGATTTAGACATAATTAAAACTAAAGCAATAACCCGTAAGGAAAAATGAATGAGTGCTCCCCAACTGCAGGCTGTTCCTAATAATATAAACGAAGTGCCTTACCAGGCCGCCTCACTTGATATCTGGGATACCAAGTACCGTCTGAAAACCAAAACCGGCGAAGCGGTTGATCAGTCAATCGACGAAACCTTCGCGCGCGTTGCCAGGGCACTGGCCGATGTTGAAACCACCGCTGAGCTGCGCAAGCAGTGGCACGAGAAATTCCTCTGGGCGCTTCGCCACGGCGCGATCCCCGCCGGGCGCATTATTTCCAATGCCGGTGCCCAGGAGCACAAGCCGGCCACCTCCACCATTAACTGCACGGTGTCCGGCAGCATCACCGACTCGATGGACGGCATCCTGGAAAAAGTCCACGAAGCCGGCCTGACCCTGAAAGCCGGTTGCGGTATCGGTTATGAATTCTCCACCCTGCGCCCCAAGGGCGGTTATGTCTCCGGTGCCGGCGCCTACACTTCCGGCCCGCTGTCATTCATGGATATCTACGACAAGATGTGTTTCACCGTGTCCTCTGCCGGTGGCCGCCGTGGCGCACAGATGGCGACCTTCGACGTGGGTCACCCCGATGTATTCGATTTTATCCGCGCCAAGCGCGAGAACGGCCGCCTGCGCCAGTTCAACCTGTCGCTGCTGATTACGGTGGAATTCGTCGAAGCGGTTAAGGCCGACGGTGAATGGCCACTCGCCTTCCCCATCACCACCACCGAATGCGCACAGGACGGGCTGGACCTCAACGATGCCTCCAAGGTGATCTGGCGCGAATGGCCGATCAAGGGTGATTACATCACCAATGACACCGGCCTCACCGCCTGCCGCATTACCCGCGTAGTGCCTGCACGTCGCCTGTGGGACAGCATTATGGCGTCCACCTACGACTACGCCGAGCCCGGCTTTATCCTCATCGATAAAGTCAATGAAATGAACAACAACTGGTTCTGCGAAAACATCCGCGCCACCAACCCCTGTGGCGAGCAGCCACTGCCCCCCTACGGCAGCTGCCTGCTGGGTTCAGTTAACCTGACCCGTTTTGTTCAACACCCGTTTACCAGCAAGGCCAGCTTCGACTGGGAAAGCTACGGCGAAACCGTCAGCATCTTCACCCGCATGCTCGACAACGTGGTGGAAATCAACGGCCTGCCACTGCCCCAGCAGCGCGATGAAATCACCAAGAAGCGCCGCCACGGCATGGGCTACCTGGGGCTGGGTTCAACCCTGACCATGATGGGCATTAAATACGGCTCGGAAGAATCACTGGAATTCACCGACAAGGTAACCCGTGAAATGGCACTGCAGGGCTGGCGCACCGGGCTGGAACTGGCGAAGGAAAAAGGCCCTGCGCCGATCCTGGAAGAAGATTTCGAAGTCACCCAGGCGATGCTCTACAAGCGTCCGGAAATGCTGGATGACGGCTACAAGGTGGGCGACACGGTCAAGGGCAAGGTGCTGCACGCCAAATACAGCCGCTATATGCAGCGCATTGCCGAAGCCGACCCCGAACTGGCCAATGCGCTGGCGGAACACGGCTGTCGCTTTACCCACCACAGCTCGATTGCCCCTACCGGCACCATCTCGCTGTCACTGGCGAATAATGCCAGCAACGGTATCGAGCCCAGCTTCGCCCATCACTACTCACGTAACGTGATTCGTGAGGGCAAAAAGTCGAAAGAGAAAGTTGATGTGTTCTCCTTCGAGCTGCTCGCCTACCGCGCGATGATCAACCCGAAAGCCATGCCGTTCAGCGACAAGGAGGATGAAAAACTGCCGGACTACTTTATTTCCTCGGAAAACATCGCGCCCAAACAGCATGTGGACATCCAGGCTGCGGCACAGAAATGGATCGACTCATCCATCTCCAAAACCGCCAATGTACCCACCGAATATCCGTTCGAAGACTTCAAGGATATCTACGAGTACGCCTACGACATGGACCTGAAAGGCTGCACCACCTTCCGCTTTAACCCGGAAGTGTTCCAGGGCGTACTGGTACAGGACAAGGACCTGGAAAACACCACCTACCAGTTCACCCTGGAAGATGGTTCCACCGTGGAATTGAAAGGTAACCAGGAAATCGAATACGACGGTGAAATCCACACCGCCGCCAATTTATTCGATGCCCTGAAAGAAGGTTATTACGGTAAATTTTAAGGCAAGTTCTAATCTTCGCAACAGTTTGTCGCAAGCACCGGGTGCGCATATAAAAAACAACAAGATGCGCGCCGGGTTCACTGAACACACGGGCATCCGGTGTTTGCGCTTTTAATTGAGAGTCATAGCGCTGCGAAACACCCCGCAGCGGTAGAGACCATAGAGTATTGAGATAACAACACTATGAGCACTGCAACACAGGAAAACACCAAGGAAAAACCCATGGCCACCAAAATCGATAAAAAAATCGTTGATTTCAAGGTTGTAAAAAAAGAACCCGAGGTGGTCGAGCCGGTTAAGCCGGTCGAACCGGAAAAAATGCATGAAAACGTTGAGCGCCCGGATATGCTGCTGGGTTCAACCTATAAAATCAAAACCCCGTTATCGGAACATGCACTGTATGTGACCATTAACGATGTCATCCTCAACCAGGACACCGACCACGAGACCCGCCAGCCCTACGAGATCTTTATCAACTCGAAGAGCATGGACCAGTTCCAGTGGGTGGTTGCACTCACCCGGGTTATCTCCGCGGTGTTCCGCAAGGGTGGCGATGTCTGCTTCCTGGTGGAAGAACTGAAAGCGGTATTCGACCCACAGGGCGGCTACTTCAAAAAAGGCGGCAAGTTCATGCCCTCACTGGTGGCGGAAATCGGCGATGCCATCGAGTCGCACATGAAAATGATCGGCCTGATCAAGGACGAAGGTCCCGACGAACACCAGCGCAAACTGATGGCGGCAAAACGCGCCGAATACGAAACCAAGCGCGAAGTCGCGGTAGAATCCTGCGACGATGACGCCGGCACCAGCTTCCCCGAAGGCGCGCAACTGTGCAAGAAATGCCACACCAAGGCCACCATAATGATGGATGGCTGCATGACCTGCCTGAACTGTGGCGATTCGAAGTGTCAATAATGGTATGAAAGTGTAAACTTAAATTCGTAAGAATTTAGTCATAGCCAGTGTAGCTAGCGTTCATTCAACCCCGTAACTACTTGTTAGTTATGGGGTTTTTTCGTTTATGGGGTTTTATTCAAAATAAACACCACTATGTAGACAATATGACGTCGTAGTCGCTATACTGAGTGTAAACATATAACTAACTAATTTATAAAGCATCTACTGTCCGACATGTCTAAAATCTTTACATCTGTTAGCAACGCACAATCTGAGCTTGATTCAAGCGACTTACAGTTTCGCACTGCGCTGTTTGTGAGCAATGGGAAGGTGCATGGGATGTTCTTGGACAGAGATACTTCGATTCCGTCTAGTGCGATGAGTGTTTATGAGACACATCTGCATGAGTCTGGCCAGTCGAAGAATTCAGTACAACATGCGCTCAATGCGATGAACTACTTGTATACATGGGCGGTTCGGAAGGCCGATATTGATCTCGATAAGGTACTTCTGACTGGTGAGCGATTAAGGCCAAAGAACATTCGTGCGTTCAGGGTTTGGTTGGGCAGTCGCGCTAATACTCGAAAAGGTAAGAACGTACCCCTCGATATTGATTATCGAAATGCAATTATATCGGTTTGCTCGACAGTGTTTCAGTTCTTCGTGTCGCAATACGCCTCGTTCGACAAAGCAACAGCCAAAGACATTGCACTCTCACACATTCGGTCTGACTGGAAAGAAGTTAAGACGAAGAAGCGGAAGAAGAATGTTGTTGACGACCTAACCGAAGAAGAAATTTCGACGATTGAGGCGGCCATGAAGATTGAGGTGCAAGTTGCAGAAGGCGTAGAGCCAGCGATTGCGTATAGGAACTATCTAATGTGGCGTCTCTCGATTGAGTGTGGTCTGAGAATCGGTGAGATATTGCTGCTCAGGCTACAAGACTTGCCAACGCTAGATCGTGACAACCTAAGAATAGTAAGAGTTGAAGAGCGTGGCAAAGAATACTTTGATCCACGGGGGTCGTATGCACCACGAGTTAAAACGCTATCCCGTGACTTGGGCTTCGTTATAAAGAATTCTCCGATACCTGAGTTGCTTTCAATATACACAACTCGATATCGGCACAGGATGACTGCTAAACATGGTCGAAAGGTGCCTCAAATAATAACCGAACACCCCTTCTTAATACTTGAACACCATCGTAACGGCGCACCGCTGTCTGTCAGCTCTGCGCAGGATGTTGCGGTAAAGATTGCACAAGACTCTGGCGTTGAACGCTTTCATTGGCACTTATCCAGGCACTCGTTCTTCAACCGAGCGTACGCGGCCATTGCCCTGAATCCTGATTACAAAGACCAGAAGAAAGTGCTCCAAGTGTATGGCGGATGGGAGAATGAACAGAGCATGAATACTTATGTTGCACGTGCGCGTAAACAACGAGCAGCTATGGCGTTAGCGTTCTGGCAACAGGGTGGTAATGCTTGGGAGGCATTGTCGTGAAGTATATTCCGGATATAGATTTATATACGGACGAATCCGGTAATCGTTTTGTAAAGAACGAATTCAAACCAGAGGACCCAGTATACATAGGTGTTGATGGTGACGAGTGGGTAACTTCCTATAAAGGAGTAACCCAGCGTTGTTTATTTTCAGTATTGCCCACCACATTACGCGATGGTGCACAAGCCTATCTATGTGACAAGCTCAAGACAAACGCCCCAAGCTATTTATCCAAATTCCATAATACTATCCAATGGCTTTCAGCTGCATTACCCGGGAACATAGAAAACTATGAAGACCTTGGGATTGGTGACTGGATAGAGATGTGGGAAGAAGCACCTGCCAGCTACAGAACTTTTCTTAGAGAGTTCTACAGTTGGCTCGCTATGAGAAGTGATTCTGATGCAATGCGCCAAATCGCAGCAGAGTTAAACTTATGGAAAGCGCGTAATAATACACGCACTCTGCGCAGAGTTCTTGATTGGGATACAAAGCATGGAGCCTTTACTAGCGATGAAACAGAAGTTTTGTTGCGTCTGTTTCAGAAGGCTCAAACTGACGATACGCAGAAAAATGCTATACGGTTATTTGGATGGATGCTATTTGAGACATTGAAGCGTCCGAGTCAAATTCTAGGGATGCGTGCTACTGCATTAGAGGCAGTCTCGAACGAAGGTGTTGATGAATATTTTCTGGTGATCCCAAAAGCAAAAGCACAATCTGCTGAGGACTCTGGCTACTGGCGCATAACCAGTGAGCTTGCAGAAGAGATAATGAGGTTTTCCAACCGTCCAGAGGTAGAGCGCCTACAAAGAATCCACGACAGGCTTATTGTATTCCCCAACGATGGATTAGATGAACATGGTGAGATTTCCTCGTTAACAGCGGGCGCGGCGCTTTTATCATGGGTGAACTCTCAAGGCTTGCTCAGTCCTCGAACCGGCGAACAAATGTATGTTAGGCCGTATCGCATACGCCATACAGGGGGTACTCGACTTGCAATGCAAGGCTTCTCAGTAGATGAAATCATGGATGTGCTTGAGCATGATTCATTGAATAGCTGTCAAGCATACATAGACGCTGTTGGTGCAGACCTTATACCAGCAATCGAGAAAGCAGACCGCAAACTTGGAAGTCTCTTCGTCAATCTAAATAACATCTTCTTTAATGGATAGATCACCGAAGAGGTTGATAAAGAAAAAGCGATCTATGTGCCAGACTTCTCACATGGCCCAGCATTGGTTGGTTCATGTAATAGAGATGTTTCTACTAAAGGAAGGTGTCCTCATCACCCATTTCATAAGTGTTACGGGGGCTGTCCTCAATTTTTAGCCTGGCGTGATGGCGATCATAATAAAGCACTTAGTTATACTGAAAAGGAACTGGCCAGATGGAATGAGGCGAATGGGCATAAAGAGCGAAATAAAAATATTAAAGACTTTGAGCGCCTGTATGCTGCAATTGAAGAAGTTAAGCGCCAAATTGATGAGGGAGTTCGCGAATGAATTTAGCATTGGCTGAAAAATTCCTCATCGAGGAGCGCGCATCTCCAACGTTTATAGATTTGTTACCACACCTGTGGAAGTTACTACCTGACGGTGTCGAGTTTGAAAGCGACGTCTGGAACTTGCTTGCCTGGCATAAACGCCCAGGTAATAAAACAGTATTCAACGTGTACTTTGATGGCTTTCAGAATAATGAACTGAAGCTCGCAGTAAAACTATACGTCCTGCACAAGAGGCTAACATCCAAATTAACAGCTGGGTCGGTTAAAACGAAAGTCGCAGGTATTTCGCATCTGGATAGAACAATAAATGTGAAGCCTTTATCTGCACTATCCAATGGTGACTTCTATGAAACAGAGAGAAGAATTAGCAAAGAGTTGAAGGGTACATCTCCGTATCGGGCTGCTGGTTACCTACAAACATTTGGAAAATGGTTAAACGGCACTCTCCCATACCGTATTAGCTACCGTAATAGCCTGAAGAACGCTAGTCAGCATGGCGCTAAGGCTTCCGAGAAAGCAAAGGCTGATAAGCTCATTGATACGCGTGTACTTGGAGATCTTTTAGCAAAGAATGCTGACGCATCCATCTCTGAGAAGGATAGATTCTATCTGTCAGTACTGACGATCATGGTAGTGACTGGTTTCAGAATCAATGAGATGGCAACTATGCCGAAGGATTGCGTTGTAGAAGATGGCGATTTCCGCATTCGGTATTACCCAGAGAAACAATACAGACTTGGAACACGGTTTATTCCGACCGGAATGATTCCGGCTGTAAAACAGGCTTTGAGTTATGTTCTAGAAATTACGAGTCTTGGTAGACAGTGCGCCTACGATTTAATGCAAAATGACACGAGTGTTTACACAATTGATTGGCCAAAAGTGTTGAGTGATTCTGTTGCGCTACGTTACTTTGCAAGAAAGTTCGTCTCTCAGTGGTTATCGGATAGAAGAAACAGTTTGTACAACCCATCTGGGGCGTGGATTGAGGCACGTAAATGTTACATAGACGTACTTGGTGTTGTTGCGAAAAATAACAACAACAAGTCAGCGGCAGCTCGTGAACTCGACCTCAATAGAAATACCTTAAATTTGTTATTGAAGCGGCAGGAGGCTGCTGCTAGAGGTGAGCTGTTCAATACATCTGCAAAAGGTAAAAAGCGTTCTAACTGGGATAATGATTCACGTCTAGTATCGTTCATGGGCTTTGAGAAGCATATTGGGATGTCCTTAATGGCAGATCAACGTGAGGTTGTAAGGGATGTATTTGAAGATGCACAGAAGGTTCAGGTCGAAGGCAGAGAACTGAGAAAATTTAGATGTAATAGTGAGTTAGAATCGCAATACAAATTTAGTGCTACTCCGGTAATTGTTAGTGATGATGGTGAGCCAGTTATATGGCCACACCAGGCATTGTTTGTGACTCTCAAAAACCAACTCTCAGATTTTCATGAAACTAAAAGTGAACAATATTCATTAATAACAGAGCGTGGATTCTCAAGGTGGCTGACAGGGGAAATCAGGTCTCGTGGCACTGGTAATGATGAAGATGGCTGTTTTGAGCGACTAGGCATAGTTGATCCAAATACAGGTTTGACCGCCAAGTTTACATCGCATGACATTCGTCATTGGTTGACAACCATATACGCCCAAGGTGGCTTAAGTAACCAACTTCTTTCTCTTATCTTTAACCGCGACCCGAATAGTAATTATATTTACGATCAAACTCCCATAGCGAAAAGGGTTGAGATACTTAAGGGAGCAATAGAAGAAGGTCGCACCTTTGGGCATATTGAAGAGGTATACAAGCGGCTGATTGCTGAAGAGTCGAGAGAGAAAGCCGAAGAGTACCTTCGTTCGTCAACACTCATGACGACACTTATGCCACATGGAATGTGTACGCTTAACTGGATGATGAACCCTTGCCCACATAGTCTGTCCTGCTTATCTGCGCATGAACATGAGCAAGAAGGCCCCTGTAACCACTTACATGTTGATTTGAGCGATGAGGGTCAGGTGCATGAGTTGGAACGTTTAAAGAATGATGCTGAACACATCGTTTCTGTACTACCAGATACTGCGCCGCAATATCAGCACTTTACAACGATCAAAATTAACGTCGAAACAATCCTTAATAGAAAAGTTGGCAAGGAGTACCACAATGGCTAAGCAGTTGCGCGGCTCGTCCCTAGACAAAGCAATTCGAGATGGAATATTGGAGCTTTCAGTGCAAGCTGGGGATGACTATGTGTATAACGCTACTCAGCTGGCTAATCTCATTGGTACTAGCCGAGTCACACTTAACAAGAAAGCAGAATTAATAGATGACGTACTTCGAAGTATAAAAGCGGGACGCAGGAAAAAAGATAACGAGGGTTTGATAGATGCGTTACAGCTTAGAATAGACCGATTGGAGAAACAAAAGGCAGATCTGGAGAAAGAGTTACACGCTTTGCAGAGAAACCACGTGGATATATATAGAAATATTTATATGCATTCGATTGATGGCGCAGCTCTGGTTGCACCTATCGTTAAGTCAGAGGCTGGTGATGATTGTCCTCTGTGTGGCCAGAAGTTCAGCGACAAACCAGAAAGCCGCAAAGTTGTTTCTCTGCGAAGAAAAGGCGATGCCTAGCGAAAAACGATTAGCACTGGTTAATCTGGAGAAATTCCAGTCATGGGTGGATGAGCGTTATGCAGCTGGAGACTGGCACTCATATATCCTTGGTGGCCAGCTAAATAGGACAGTGATATCACGTGAATGTATGTTTGCATCTTCGGTGCTACGCCAGAATCCAGCCGTGAAGGATGCGCTAGATTCCCTGGAGAAGCATCTAGGAGAGACGATGATACTGACGGCTGATATTAAATCAGCAGCTGATAAGGCGAGCGATAAGCGTGCAGCACTATCTTCAACACACGATAGGAATCGCATAAAAGCACTAGAAGAACTGAGTGCAGTACAGAAGGCGAAAATACAGACACTTGAAGTGCTTTTCATTTGAATTAATGGGGAGGCAGTTCTCATACAGCTAAAATGCTTCATAAGCCACCATACGAAGGATCGTGTGAAGTAAACCATCAGCTCTATACCTGGACAGAAACTAACGAAAAAATAGCCACAGGTAATTTTGGAGTTTTTCAAAAGTATCGGCTATATTCAGTCCTTAGCCAAACGTCCCCACTATGTCCGATTCTGGCTAACAGAAGTAATCGCTCAAGAATTTTGCGATAATGTCGACCTGCTACTGCCGGTAACACCCTGGAGCAGACTATTCGGTAGCACCTATTCATTCAAAAAGCAGACGTTCAACGTTGTGATAACCGG
>JBFFND010000039.1:0-10921 GCA_041563375.1 Gammaproteobacteria bacterium
ACACCCAATCTCGCACTGAAAGTATTCTCAGGCACATCTTTCAACTGATCACCATCCAGCAAGCCATTGGTTGGGTTGTCACCGCTAATTTCAGCCTGGGTATAAGTGTAGGCGATGCTCAATGGCACATTGAACGCATCACCTTGCCATTCGGTACCCAGCTGGGTTTCCAGACCACTAATCACCGCTTCACCATTCACGAATGTGCCGGATGTTGCACCATCACTACAGGGAGAACCCACAGAACAGTTTTCGGCTTTATCGGAGAAATCACTGTAAAACGCAATCGCTTCTACAAACAGGTCGTCGTTATTGTAACGGCCGCCAAATTCCCAGTTGACACTGGTTTCCGGTTCTTCGTCCTCTGTCGCACCCCCCCCCAGTGGTGAAAAGCCTTTGTGCACACCGGCCAGTAATTGCCAGCTATCATTCAACATATAGGTAAATGATGCACCTGGAAGGACTTCACTGCTCTGGTTGGCACGGGTTGAATCCACGGTGTTGCGGGCTTCATCAGCATATTGAACACGACTGCTTTCTACATCTTCATAACGAAGGCTGAGGTTAACATTCAGTTTTTCACTCGCCTGCCAGTCATCGGTAATCCATAAGGTGGTTGCATCTGCTTTTTCAATGCGGTTATTACTACCAGTGGGAGCAATTACTGACTGAAACACCAGTGAACCATTGACCTGATCATACACATCCACCGGCTGGAAACGATCCATTTCATCTTCATGCAGGCGTGTGCCAATGGCCAGACGATGCAGGCCCATATCGACATCAAAATTCACTTCTACACCGCTGGACTCATAAGCACGGTTATTGTTCTTGTAATTTAGACCGGTGGTATCAATATCACCATCCAGAATACCCTGTGCGGTGGCGTCGCCATTGTTGGCGTCATCTATCAGGCTGCCGCCACCTGACAGTTTGAACCAGTTACGATTAAACTTGTTCTGGTAAAGCGTGGCCGTGGCATTCACACTGTCACTCAGTTCACGACTGTACACAAACTGAACACCGGTGTGGTCATTCACCATCTGGTCAATGCTCGATAAACCGTAACGGCGGTTCGGATCCGCGGCAAAATCATTATCGGTTAAACCCACGTAAGTGCTATTGGATATTTCATCTGAACGCTGCAGTTTTAACAGCGCACTCTGTTTAGGCCCCTGATCCGATTCCCAGCGTAACTTGGCGACATAGTCAGAAATATTGTAACCGCTATCACGGTTACTACGATCAATCGTCTTGAAGCCATCGCTGTTACGCTCAACGGCTTCAAACAACCAACCCCACTGGCCTTCCGTACCACCGTAGTAGGCATGCAAATCACTGCTATTAAATGAGCCGGTGCTGAAGCTTGCCTCACCCCTGTACTCCTGCGGAATGGGTGTTGATAGCATGTTCACCACGCCACCTGTAGTCTGTGGACCATAACGCAATAGCGGCGCGCCTTTTAGTACTTCAATGGAAGACATACGCAAGATGGTGGGAAAATAATATGCGGCCGGGTTGGAGTAAGGCGCCGGTGCAATCATCACACCGTCTTCAAGCAGGGTGATTTTTTCACTGCGCTCACTGGTGGCCCCACGAATACCGATATTAGGCCGTAGGCCATTACCTTCTTCTTCGAGAATATAAACACCGGGAACGGTTTTCAGTAACTGGTTAATATCACTGGCCACTTCGATGTCCATTTGTTCGCTATCAACCACCGCGCCTGAGCCGGCGAGTTGTTTGGCGTCTTCACTGCTTCCGATAATAACCATCTTGTCGAGGGTTACCTCCTCCGCCTGTAATAGCACAGGACTAAATGTCAGCGTAATGGCCGTGGCCAGCAAACCGGGTTGAAACAGTTTTTTCTGTCTAATGTTTACAGGATAATCAGGGGTGCACTTCATGCCAGTCTCCACTTGTATTGTGATACGTTTACAATAATGTTTGGGCTGGCTGGCTACATAGTGATGTTATGAGGCTGGCTTGCGAATTTTTTCCGGCTTTTATGCCGGGTGTTTTAGCTGAATTTTATATCTGATATCTACTTGGTCAGAATCAGTTTACCGTTACTTGTACGACGCAGAATATACAACTCACCCGCATGCTCAATATGTAACGCCTGAGCACCGGCGAGTAGAATTTCGCTGCTAATGCGCGGTGGTACGCGAGGGTGATTCGCCGTAGAATTATTCATATTTTTTTTCTCACTCATTTGTTTCCGTCTCAGCCTGGGTAACAAAACCAATGCGTACAATCCCGGCACGTTGCGCCGCGGCCATACTGCGCGCCACTAGATCATAGGTGACGGCACGATCAGCATGCAAATGAATTTCCTGCTGCGGATTTCGTGCCGCCAGTTCACGCAGCTTTGTTTCCAGCTCAGACAAACTCAGCGCAGTGTCATCCAGAAAAATCTGTTGATCAGCGCGAATGCTAAGTTGCAGTGCATGCTCATTGGCAGGCGTTGGCTGGCTTGATGCCTGGGGCATCTCCACTTTTACCGAGTGCGTAATCACCGGTGCGGTAATAATAAAAATCACCAGCAGCACCAGCATAATATCTACCAGCGGAATCACATTCATCTCCGCCATAGGCGCATCCCGTGAGGTTTCAAATCCACCAAATGCCATCAGGCCGCCTCCCTCGCCTGCGTGGTTTTGTTTCCTGCATCTGATACCTGATCCGTGGCATTGTTGTTGAGCAAATCCTCAGCTGTTTCTGCGCTCATTAAAAACGCATGCAGATCATGGGCAAAGCCATCCAGCTCCTCCTGTAATGTACGGTTAGCCCGTTGAAACGCGTTATAAGCAAGCACCGCCGGAATCGCCGCCGCCAGGCCGGCTGCCGTTGCCACCAGTGCTTCACCCAATGGGCCTGCCACCGTTTCCATGCTGGCATTACCAGACTGCGCAATCGTAATCAGCGCATGGTAAATACCCCATACTGTGCCGAACAAACCAATAAAAGGTGCGGTACTGCCAATAGAAGCGAGGAATGTCATGCCCGATGCGGTACGCGACGTTTCACGATTTATGCCGTTACGCAGGTTGCGCACCAGAAACTCGTCCTGATTACCCAGTCGCGGCCGCTGTTGAAATTGCTGCATCCCATTAAATGCCGCGTCCGCCAGACGAGCCAGTGGTGCCTTCAAATTCTGCGATGCTAGCTGCCAGGCCTCACACGGTGTCCGTGCATCCCAGAAACATTGTAAGAACTGGCGGTTATGACGGCGCCACTGATAGGTGGCCACTGATTTCGACAGAATGAGATACCAGGTCAGTGCCGACATCAACAACAAACTGAGAAATACGCCGATTAAAACGCTATCGCCTTCCTGTAACACAATTGCAAGATTCATTTAACCTCCTAATGCAAACTCAAAGGGCACTACCACCCAGGCCACCACCGGTTTTCCATTGCGCTGCGCCGGCTCAAAACGCCATTGCGTCACCGCTTTCTGTGCCGCCTGATCCAGCCGTGCATGACCACTGCTCTGCTGCAAACTGATTTCCAGCGGCTGACCATCCATCCCCACCTGCACCCGCAGCAGCACTTCGCCCTGCTCCTTTAAGCGCTGCGACAAGCGCGGATAAACTGGCGGCGGATTCTGCAAATAATCGGCCTGATACTGTGGCAAGTCGATCTCCGCTTCCACCGCCTCCTGCGCCACGACGTCCGCATTGTCTACGGACGTATCATCCGGCTCAGGTTCTGCCTGCACTTCAGGCTTTGGTTCCGGCTTCGGCTCTGATTCTGGTTCCGGCTCAGGCCTGGATTCCGGTTCAGGTTCAGGTTCTGCAGATAACGGTCTTGTCGCCTCCACCATCGACACCATCGACACCATCATCACACTGTGCTGCTTCGCCGCTTCAGGCTCAGCCTGGGCTACCAGCACCACAACAATCAGCAAGTGCAAACCCAGACTTAAGCTACCGGCCAGGACCTGTTTTAGCTTGCTGTTAAGTAAGGTGTGCTTGATATAACTATTCATGTGGCTACATGATAACGCATATGATAATGATTCGCAATACGAAATAGCGATTAAAATTGATCAAAGAATACGGTGTTTAGTGGCCATATTCTTCCTAATAATACTGTTCTAGTGCTCATTTCTGTTTTATTGATTGATACAACTTATGGAAATTAAAAGCCGCATTTAGTGGTTATAAACTACATCCGTTTGCACACCGGCTGGTGAAATTAAAATGTTCGGTATATCAGAGGTTTAAATGCATAGCATACATTGTTAAATGATATTCAAAGTGAGCTGAAGCACTGCGTTTTAGTCACGACAAAGCTTATCCAGCAAAGCAGTGGCAAGAAAATTTGGGTAAGCGGATTAAATGGTTGATCTTACCTTTGCATGAGAGTGAGACAGACCGGCATCTCATCGGATTATCTGGTTGATGCTTCACCTACTGCTGGTGCATGTTTCCTTCGCTAATTCCAGCAAGAACCCCACACGCCTCAACTTCCCGGTCATCGTTGCAACTCGCTCTCAGTGAAACGAGTTGTTTCTCAAGCGCTTGCAGAGCGGTTATCTGCGACCGCACATGAGAGATGTGATCATCGAGCAAGGCGTTGACGGCGGTACAAGGCTGATGAGGGTCGTCCTGATAGCTCTGTAGTTCGTGAATCTCAGCCAGTGACAGGCCCAGGATTCTGCAGCGACGGATGAAGGCCAGCCCCTCACCATGCTTCTCGGTATAGACACGGTAACCGTTGTCCTGCCGATCAGGCGGCGGCAACAAGCCCTGCTGTTCATAGAAGCGGATCGTCTGTGTTTCGACCCCTACCAACTGCGCCAACTGACCAATGCGCATCAGCCTCCTCCCCAACGGATTCTTTACTCTATTGACCTTATAGTAGCTTTATAGTTTTAAATGGTACCACAACATTGTTCAAGTGGAGTCGTATCATGAGCAAATCCTGTGGTGGCGCCTGTGGCGGTGATGCAACGTCCGCAGCGGATACCGATATACAGGCCTCCTCCGAGGCGCCAGGGAGATGGGTCAGTGTTTATGCCGTGCCGAAGATGGACTGTCCATCAGAAGAACGAATGATTCGCCTAGCCCTGAACGGCTTTGAGGAGATTCGGGCGCTGTCCTTCGACTTGTCGAACCGCCGGCTGAAGGTCGTGCATGACGGCGAGGTCGAGCCCGTCACCTCGAAACTGAAGACCTTGGGGCTAGGCGCCTCGCTTCAGGAAACCGTCGCTGCAAATCCGGAGACCATCAAGGCCGCCGAGTTTTCGGCAGCTTCTGCTAAGCAAGAATCCGGGACCCTGCGCTGGTTGCTCGGCATCAATGCACTTCTGTTCGTGGTGGAAATGACTGCCGGTCTGATCGCCCAGTCCACCGGCCTGATTGGAGAATCCCTGGACAATTTTGCCGATGCGGCGGTGTACGGGCTTGCCCTTTATGCGGTTGGACATAGCGTGAAAATGCAGGTACGTGCCGCGCATCTTGCTGGTGTACTGCAACTGATCTTGGCTGTGGGCGTGCTCGTAGAGGTGGTGAGACGCTTTGTATTCGGTAGTGAGCCTGAATCGCTGGTGATGATGGCTATCGCATTCGTCGCATTGATTGCCAATACCAGTTGTCTGCTGCTCATATCCAAACATCGGGAAGGCGGGGCGCACATGAAGGCAAGCTGGATATTCTCGGCCAACGACGTGGTGATCAACCTGGGGGTCATCACCGCCGGCGCCCTGGTCGCGTGGACCGGTTCCAATTATCCGGATCTGATTATCGGCACCATCGCGGGGGGCATTGTACTTAACGGTGCCAGACGCATTTTGGCGTTGAAGGGTTAAATAATGCTCATTATTGGCAAAAAGCTCTCGCCGTATGCCCTATTGTCCATATCGGGCCTGCTGGCAGCGTCTGATCAGGCTGTAAAGTGGCTGGTGCAGCAATCAATGGCCTATGGCGAGTATGTTTCGGTGACCCCGTTCTTTAACTGGGTGCACCTATGGAACACCGGTGCCGCATTCAGTCTTTTTGCGAATGGTGGAGGCTGGCAGCGCTACTTTTTTATCGGAATCGCGGTAGTGGTCTCGATTTTTCTGATCAAGCTGATCCTTGAAAATCGTCATAAAGGAGAAGCCATCGCTTACAGTCTTATCCTCGGTGGCGCCATGGGCAACCTGATTGACCGGGTCTTTCGCGGCTATGTTGTGGATTCCTTTGATTTCTATTGGCGAGACTGGCATTGGCCGGCCTTCAACCTGGCTGATATTGCAATTGTCCTCGGTGCCTTACTTTTCGTTTCCAGCAGCTTGTTGGGTAAAAAAGCAAACACCAATGCCGAGTCGGATGGATCTGACTGACACCTACGCCTATACAACACCATGACCGAACTTCCCGACAACATCCTTCACCTGCCGCAATACCAAGTACTGGGCTGCAAATCAACCGACGACGAAATGCACTTCCAGGTGGACGTGCCCGATCCCATCGCCTGCGAGGAATGCGGCGTGCAGGGTGAGTTCGTACGGTTCGGCAAGCGTGACGTTCCCTATCGTGATCTGCCCATCCACGGCAAGCGGGTCACTCTCTGGGTGGTCCGCCGCCGATACACCTGCCGGGCCTGCAAGACAACATTCAGGCCCCAGCTACCGGAGATGGTGGACGGATTCCGTATGACACTGCGGCTGCATGAGTACGTGGAGAAGGAATCCTTCAACCACCCCTACACCTTTGTGGCGGCACAGACCGGCCTGGACGAGAAGACGGTGCGCGACATCTTCAACGCCCGCGCCGAGTTCCTGGGGCGCTGGCACCGCTTCGAGACGCCCCGCATCCTGGGCATTGACGAGCTATACCTGAACAAGCGCTACCGCTGCATTCTGACCAACATTGAGGAGCGAACCCTGCTCGACCTGCTGGCCACCCGCCGCCAGGACGTGGTGACCAACTACCTGATGAAGCTGAAAGACCGGCAGAAGGTCGAGATCGTCAGCATGGACATGTGGAACCCCTACCGGGCAGCGGTCAAGGCTGTGCTGCCCCAGGCCCGTATCGTGGTCGATAAGTTCCATGTGGTGCGCATGGCCAACGATGCCCTAGAGAGAGTGCGCAAGGGCCTCAGAAAGGAGCTGAAACCGTCCCAGAGCCGGACTCTCAAGGGAGACCGGAAAATCCTGCTGAAACGCGCTCACGAAGTCTCAGACCGGGAGCGCCTCATCATGGAGACCTGGACAGGCGCGTTCCCGCAACTGCTGGCCGCCTACGAGCACAAGGAGCGCTTCTACGGCATCTGGGACGCCACCACACGGCTCCAGGCAGAAGCCGCCCTGGACGAGTGGATAGCCACCATCCCGAAGGGCCAAAAGGAAGTCTGGAGCGATCTGGTCAGGGCAGTGGGAAACTGGCGCGAAGAGACCATGACCTACTTCGAGACGGACATGCCCGTCACCAACGCTTACACGGAGTCCATCAACCGACTGGCCAAGGACAAGAACCGTGAAGGGCGCGGTTACTCCTTCGAGGTGATGCGGGCACGAATGCTCTACACCACGAAGCACAAGAAGAAGGCACCGACTGCGAAGGTCTCTCCTTTCTACAAGAAAACCATCGGTTACGGACTGCCGGACTTCGCAGAGGAACTCAACTACGGAGTCGATCTATCAACCATCTGAGGGTGGTATCAGATTGATGGGGTGAAGGTGCCCCATCAACCATTAAATCCGTATACCCGAAAATTTATTTGAGAGTCATAGATAGCTTGAAAGACGCCGAGGCTTGAAAACCAGACAGATTATGATGGTTTTACTTATTATTACTATTTATAAGCAAGACTAGAGAGCCATAGAAAATTATTTTCTAAATTCATCACAGGCATTGATAAGTACATATATTTCTAATAGTATATTATTTCAATGAATCGCCTAATACATATTTTTATTGCAGTTTGCATCCTGGCCAGCCAGTCTGCCTGGGCGTTTCATGATATTGAGCTGGACAATCATCCAGAACATTTCCAGAGCCAGCAAGCTGAACAGCACGACGACGATGCAGACGCCCACAATCATTGTGGTCATGCCAGTGCACATATCGTTGGGCTTTTTTATAATACGAAAATTACTCAATGCATGGTATTACCAACCAAAATATCCATGGTGAAAGATTTTACTTCATCAATGCGTTATCAACCTCCCACACCTCCACCTAATAGCTAAGGCAACGCCCAGACTCTTTTTGGTCAGTTGTTAGCTTGATGGCTTTCCGACTTAATTAAATTCTGCAATATCATTCCAGATCTTACTGATTCTGATTTGTAGCGTTTGTTATTCAAAGTCGAACTCCATAGTAGTTTTAAAGAAACCTCTGAAAAACTCAGAGCTTCCTTAAACTATTTATGCGGTCACATAAAACATCATCCTGTTCTGCTGGCTAAGTAACAGACATAGTCGAATTAAACCGAATAACTGGAATTATTTTATGTTGAACCTATTTTCGCAAAAGCGTCGAATGGCTTTTGTTACTTTAAGCTGTTGTTTTGTATTGTCATTTCGCATACAGGCTGAACCGCAACAAACCCTCACACTGGATAACGCCATAGAAAAGACATTGGCGCAAAATCCTCAGCTCCATCAATTTCCCTTAGTGCGTCAAAGTATCTTTGCGCAACGTAAGACTGGCGAATTGTCTCCTGGGTATACCCTGGGAATGGATGTAGAGAATGCAGCAGGTTCAGGAGCCATGAAAGGAATGGATGCGGCCGAAGTAACTCTCTCACTGTCATCGGTTATTGAAATGGGCGACAAATTGAAGTCTCGTGTTTCAGTTGTTGATGCAAACCTGGATGTATTTGAATTAACGCGGCAGGTGAAAACACTTGATGTATTAGGCCAATTAACATCGGCTTACATTCGTAGCCTTACAACTCAGGAGCAGCTCAAGCTATCGGCAGAAGCCTTGACGCTATCTGAAGCTCTACATAAAAAGGTGAGTGAACGTGCCCAGCGGGGTGCAGCCTCTGATGCTGAAGTCATGAGGGCGCGGGCGATGGTGACACAGTCACGTATTCTGCGTAGCAATATTTTGAAAAAGCTTGAACGGCAAAAAATTGCACTATCCAGATACTGGGGTGAGACACAACCGGTTTTTTCAAACTTGCAGGGTGATTTATTCGCGTTTGGTCAGGAGAAAAGCTACCAGGCGCTCTATGAAAAAGTAAAACAATCACCCGCTATTGATGTGTTTGCCAGTGAACAGCGTTTGAAAGAAGCTGAACTGCGCCTGGCTAAATCACAGAACAGTGGTGATCTGGGCTGGCAGTTTGGTGTCAGACGTTTTGAAGAAACTGGAGACAATGCACTGACCCTGGGCGTATCCATACCACTATTTTCGAAAAGTCGAAATACTGGCGAAGTGAAACGCGTACTAGCAGAACGTAATGTTGTCGCTTACAAGCGAGCCGACACATTACTTAATCTACATGAACAGTTATACAGGGCCTATTCACTGCGCCAGCAAAATATAGCGTCCTACCAGCAGTTAACAACACATGTCATTCCTGACCTTGAAAAAGCACTGAGCCTGACTCAGTTCTACTATGAGCGGGGCCGCCTGAAATACCAGGACTGGGTTGCCGCCCAGCAGGAGCTGTTGAGCGCAAAGCAACAGATGATTGAGAACGCCAGTAACGCTTTATTAAATCAGGCGGTTATTGAACAACTGACAGCTCAGCCTTTAACGAACTAAATTGAACCGGCATAAAATGCTGGAAAATAAAACAGGATATTTATGATGAGAAATTTTCAATTAATTGCATTACTACTCGCTTCTTTTGTAACACCTAACTTGGTGTATGCCGTTAACGATCACGAGCATGATAATAAAACAGCAAAACATCATGAGCATAAACAGGACGAAGATGAAAAATCCCGTAAAAATGGGGCCAAAAATAATAGTGAAGATCAACGTGAACAAGACGACAGGGATAATGATCACAGTGGTGATAAACATGATTATAGTGATGAGCACAAACATAAATAACGCTGCACTAAATCTTTAAAACGATTGATATACGCTCGCACAAAACCCGAGCCGAACAAACTGGATTTTTTATTATGAAACCAATTTTACCTATTACATTACTGCTATTGGCGGGGTTTACTCACACCTTCAGTTACGCCGCTAAAGAACATGACAATGAACATCAGCAAGAAGGACAGCATGCGGATGAAAAAAATCATCAGCATGAAGACGAACAGGGTCATGACGAGACACAGGGCCACAAGGATGATCATGGAGATGACCATGGAGATGAAGGTAAGCATGAAGAAGAGCTGATCACGAAGATAGATCGCAAGATAGCTGCACAGGTGGGTATAGAAACAGCACTCCCCCGCTCCCAGGAATTAAACCAGGCGATTATCAGCTACGGCAGTCTAACCACTGGCCCAACACAGCTAAGTCATGTGCGTGCACGTTACACGGGCATGATTAAGTCTGTAAAACCTGACATAGGTGACGCTGTTAAGCGCGGTGATTTACTGGCCCGGGTGGAATCCAATGAAAGCTTAAAGGTCTACAACATGCTGGCCCCCATTGCTGGCACCATTATTGAGCGACATGCTAATACTGGTGAGGTGACGGAGGATCAGGTGTTGTTCTCTATTGCCAATTTCAAAACCCTGTGGGCAGAGTTTCGTATTTACCATGCCCAACAGTCACAGGTTTCAGCGGGCCAGACCGTTAATATTCATGTCAACGATCAGGTCATTGCTGGAAAAATTGCGCATATTATTCCTGCACTAAACAAGCCCTACCAACTGGCAAGAGTACAGTTCAACAACGAAGTACATGGCCTGTCTCCCGGCTTGCTGGTTGAGGGTCATGTTGTGACTGGCAACATTCCGGTAAAACTGGCGGTTATGAAATCCGCCATTCAATCCATGGGCGAGCAA